>NZ_JACANS010000017.1:0-70465 GCF_030329305.1 Acinetobacter sp. 251-1
CTTACCCAAGTTACGCCTTAAATTTGGATCAATTAGGGGCGCTTTGCATTTCAAATCTTTGTGCAACAAAGCCATTTTAAAGCGGGTGATTTCTATATCAACAATACAACGACTTACTATTTAAAACCAAATGAATATGTACTATCTGTTAAAAACTGCAAAGAAGAATGTAAAACATATCACACAAAACTCGTTATTAATAATCAGTTTCAAAGTGTAAATATTATATTATCTTTAGATAATAAAGACCGCCCTTTCATTATTAATAAAAAATCATAATATTAAAAATTGAACCCAATTTAAATGAAAATTTGGTTTAAATTAAAACCAACTATTTTAGTATAATTAGTTTCTCTAAATAATATTAAAAATAATTAGAATAATTACTTTAAAATAAACAACAATAGAATAAAAACTCCATTTCATTATTTAGACTTTATTTTAAACATTTTAATCTGCTATTATTTAGTGATGTAATTAACACTTATTTAACTATTATGTCTAATCAAAACCAGATACTGCGTAAGGATTTAAGAACAAAACGCCGAAAAATTTCTATGTTAGAACAAAAACATAGTGAAAACTTTACATTACAACGCCTGATTAAAAATCCTAAATTTAAAACAGCCCACAATATCGGTATTTATCTACATAGTTTTGGTGAGTTACATACTGGAAAAATGATTGAATATTGTTTTAAACATCACAAAAATGTGTATTTACCGCTCATTTGTAACATGAATAAAACCTTGCGTTGGGTTAAAATTTCACATCAACAATATAGAAATAAACGGTTTGTATTACATAAACTCGGCATGTTACAACCCATGGCAAGTCGCGCTTCGCATGTTTCACATTTAGATGTATTGCTCATGCCGTTATTAGCATGTGATGCAGTTGGAATACGTATGGGGATGGGCGGTGGTTTTTATGATCGGACTTTGGCCTCAGCACCATTTAAACCCTATCGTTTAGGACTTGCACATGATTTTCAATTTTTACAGCAAAGGTTGCAAAAAAATCCTTGGGATCAACCCCTTCATGCACTGATTACACCCACAAAATTTGTCCGTTTTCAGTGTCAAATCAGTCAATAGCATCTATTATGATTTATTTATAAACAAATACTTGGCATTTTTTATGCAAATTATTTTTTAAAGCCCTTGTAATTTTTAAAATACCCATCACTATAAAAAACATGGCAACACCGTTGTCACTCATTAGGAGTGCCCATGTCTGAGATTATTATGAATCAAGAAAACTTAGAGCCACAGGTTCCAAGTGTATTACCGCTTTTAGCGTTACGTGATGTTGTGGTCTATCCACACATGCAAATTGCGCTATTTGTAGGTCGTGAAAAATCGATCAATGCAGTTGATGTGGCTCGTAACAGTGACAATTTAGTATTTGTAGTTGCGCAAAAAGATTCGCTTACAGAAGAAATTGATCACGACAATTTATATCAATATGGTACTGTCGCTAAGATTGTACAAGTTGTGAATCACGAAAATGATGAAAACTGTATAAAAGTATTAATTGAAGGTTTACATCGTTCTAAACTGGTACAAATCATCGAAAATGATGAGTATTTATCAGCAGAGCATGCTTTAAGCCCAATGACAGTATCCATTGATGAAGATACGCAAAAAACACGTGTTGAAGAATTACGTGCCTTGTTTGCTCAATATGCAGAAGCAAAATTACGTAATGCACGTGAATTGATTACAGCGGCGAATAAAATTGATGATTTATTGCAATTATTATTTTTTGTCGCAACACGTGTACCTTTGAATATCGATATTAAACAAAAATTCTTAGAGCACGATGAGTTTGAAGCACATTTACAAGAACTCATGACTTATTTGCTACAACAATCTGAAGAACAACAGATTGAGCAAACATTGCATGATTCTGTAAAACGCCAAATGGAAAAGAATCAACGTGAATACTTTCTCAATGAAAAGATGAAAGTCATTCAACGCGAACTTTCTGACATGAATGGTGGTGCTGAAGATGACGTTGCTGAAATTGAAAAACGTCTTACGGAAGCAGATCTACCTGAACATGTTCGTAAAAAAGCTGAAAGTGAATTCCGTAAGCTTAAGTCAATGCAACCTGCTTCAAGTGAAGCAGCAGTGGTTCGTAACTATATTGAGGCGATTTTAGATACACCTTGGAATAAAGCGAGCAAAGTCAGCATTAACTTGGCAAAAGCACAAGAAATTTTAGATACAGATCATTATGGCTTAGATGATGTCAAAGATCGTATTGTGGAATATCTTGCAGTGCAATCACGTGTGAAAAAGCTTCGTGGCCCGATTCTTTGCTTAGTTGGTCCTCCAGGTGTGGGCAAAACTTCTCTTGGTGAATCCGTTGCAAAAGCAACAGGTCGTGAATTTGTTCGTATGGCTTTAGGTGGTGTACGTGACGAGGCGGAAATCCGTGGACACCGTCGTACTTATATTGGTGCGATGCCAGGTAAAATTGTGCAGTCTTTAATTAAAGTCGGCGTAAAGAATCCATTATTCTTACTCGACGAAATTGACAAGATGGCACAAGACTACCGTGGTGATCCAGCTTCGGCATTGCTTGAAGTGCTTGACCCATCTCAAAACAGTAAGTTTAATGATCATTACCTTGATCTTGATCTCGACTTATCTGAAGTGATGTTTATCTGTACTGCCAACAGTATGAATATTCCTGAAGCATTGCTTGACCGTATGGAAGTGATTCGTCTACCAGGTTATACCGAAGATGAAAAAATCAATATTGCTGAACGTTACCTTGTTCCGAAAGCAATCAAGAACAATGGCTTACGTGGCAAAGAATTGACTGTTCATGAGGAAGCGATTCGTGACATCGTTCAACGTTATACGCGTGAAGCAGGCGTTCGTAATCTCGAACGTGAAGTGTCCAAAATTGCACGTAAAGTAGTGAAGGAAGCAGTAAGTAAGAAATCTAAAAACTTACAAGTGGATGTCACTTCAGCAAATCTTCCTGAATACTTAGGTCCGCATAAGTTTGACTTTGGTATGGCTGAAGAAGAAGCTCAAGTCGGCCGTGTCAATGGTTTGGCGTGGACTTCAGTCGGTGGTGAATTGTTAACGATTGAAGTTGCAGCGGTTAAAGGTAAAGGTAAATTCATTACAACGGGTTCACTCGGTGATGTGATGAAAGAATCGATTACTGCAGCAATGACCGTGGTTCGTACGCGTGCCGATGAATTGGGTATTGAAGCTTCTCGTTTTGAAGAAACCGATGTACACGTTCACTTACCTGAAGGTGCAACACCAAAAGATGGTCCTTCGGCCGGTCTAGCCTTGACGACTGCGCTTGTGTCTGCATTCACAGGTATTGCAATTCGTCCTGATATTGCCATGACAGGTGAAACCAGTTTAGGCGGTCGTGCAATGCGTATTGGTGGCTTAAAAGAGAAACTTTTAGCTGCACATCGTGGTGGCGTGAAACTCGTGTTTATTCCACAGGAAAATGTACGTGATTTGGCAGAAATTCCAGACAACGTCAAAGAAGGCTTAGAAATTAAAGCTGTAAAATCAATCGATGAAATTTTACCTTTGGCTTTGGTTGAAATGCCAAAACCTTTAGTTAAGGCACCGATTGTCAAAGCAGTGGATGACGGCAAAAAAGCAGCTCGTCATTAATTTAAAAAGAAAATGAAAGAGAGCGCTACGGCGCTCTTTTTTATTGTACCTAAAATATATGATTTTCAATTAGATAAGTAAAAATTAAAAATAATGCAATTATTTTAAGGATTGTTAAAATTTTTGAATATATTTGCTTGAAATAACAACAATTTCCCTCATAATAAAATGTATAGATACGATCCTACATCCAAAGATCGTTTCGTTAACATCAATTGAATCTCCAGATAGATTGATGTTAAAACGCAGTCCTAACGGCTTTAGGACTGCGCTTTTTATTCAACCATCATGATGATTACTGCGTAAATATAATTACAAATAATTAATTTATTAAAAATTTATTTTATCGTTGATATATAACATCTTATATTGTGTAATCACCTTTATTTTGCAATAGAAAAATTCCATAGCTCTACTTTGCTATAACAATCCACTGGATATTATTTTTAGCTTTGCTGCTGGTAAATTTCACCCCAAATCTAAGAACATTAAAATATCGGGTTATAATATCGATCTATACATGTCACGATTAGTTTTATATGAAAATCCGCATTCTGACCATCGGTCAAAAAATGCCTGCTTGGGTATTGACTGGCTTTGAAGATTATTTCAAACGTATTCAACCTTTTGTACAAACTCAAATCATTGAACTTCCGATGGCCAAACGAGCTAAAAATGACTCTGAAGCAGATATTTTAAAATATCGTAATCTTGAGGGTGATAGTATTTTGACTCAGTTAAAACAAAATGAAGTACTCATTGCTTTGGAAGTCGGTGGACGTGAATTTAGCACAGAAAAGCTTGCTGAAACCATGAAAACATGGATGCTTGAAGGCAATGATGTTGCCCTTGCAATTGGTGGACCAGATGGACATTCTGAAGCGGTACGTAAAGCGGCTGCATGGCATTGGTCATTGTCTAAATTAACTTTACCGCATCCTATGGTACGTGTCATGCTCATTGAGCAACTCTATAGAGCGATGAGTATCAATAACAACCATCCTTATCATCGTGCTGGCTAAACAAGATAGGATGCCACATAAGTCGTTCTACATTTAGAACAATATGTTGAAATAATTCATCTTTCCATCCGCACATTTTTTTGGCATCCTCTTCATTTACATTCAACATAGGTGAATCTCAAATGAATTTACAAACACTTCCAGGTTTATTTATTTCACATGGTTCACCAATGTTAGCACTGAATCCTGAACAAGTGGGACCAGCCCTCTATCGCTTAAGTCTTAATTTACCCAAACCTCAAGCCATTGTAGTCATGTCAGCACATTGGGAGAGTCAGGCACTAGAAGTCAGTACAGGGGTACGTCCTGAAACGTGGCATGATTTCCGTGGTTTTCCACCTGAATTGTATGAAATACGCTACCCTGCGCCTGGAAATCCTGAATTAGCTGAAGAAATTTTGCATTTACTTGCTGAGGCACATCTACCTGCACATGCCAACAGTACACGTCCACGTGACCACGGCGTATGGATGCCTTTACTGCACATGTATCCTGATGCTGATATTCCTGTGGTTGAAATCTCGCTACCGATGAGTATGAATGCGGATGAGATTTATAAAATTGGACAAGCCTTAGCGCCACTACGTGAAAAGCAAATCTTACTGATTGGTTCAGGCAGTATTACCCATAATTTACGTGAATTATCTTGGAATAATGACAATCAGAATGTGCCTGAGTGGGCATCTACATTCCGTAATTATGTGGTCAATAAGCTCACTCATAATGACTACGATGCTGTACTAGATTGGTCAAATATACCTTTTGTTCAACGTAATCACCCTACAATTGAACATTTCGCACCGCTGTTTTTTGCCATGGGCACAGGTACGCGATTTAGTATAGTACATAGTAGTTTTTCTATGGGTGCGCTCGGCATGGACATATATCGTTTTGATTGATATTTAATAAAAATACATAAAATATATTTATTAATTAACAAATATAAATTCATGGATACATTTTGAAACCTAAAATCTCCGAATGTATCCATTGTTTTGTAAGTTAAATCAGTTATGCTCTCTACTATCATTTAAATCAAATACTTGCAGATCATATTATGAAATTACGATATCTTGCACTTGCCCTATTTCCTTTAACCTTAGCTGCATGTCAATCAAGCGATATTCAAAAAGTTGGAGATTTAGCAGTGTCAGTGTTACAACAACAAAATGCAGATAAAATTTTACCAGCTTATCAATGGTCAGTAGATACTGGCGCAGCTAAACCATTGATCTTGAATTTTGCTCAAGATGGCAGCTTAGGTATTTCTACGAGTTGTAACTCTATGTCTACGAGCTGGAAAATTGAAAACAATCAAATTGTTAGCACTAATGTAGCATCTACGCTTATGGCATGTCCAGGTGATGCAACAAAACAAGAAGGTCTTGCTGCAAGCTTGTTTGAAAAAGGTAAAACTGCTTTTGTATTAAACACAAGTAATCCACAAAACCCAACGTTAACCCTGACATCTGCTAAAGGTGAAAAAGTAGTATTTACAGGTCAATTAACACCTGAAACCAAATATAACACGCAAGGTGAAACGATCTTTTTAGAAATCAGCCCTGAAACAAAACAATGTACAGGTGTTGCACCGCAAACGTGTTTACAAGTACGCGAAATTAAATATGCTGACAATGGAGTAAAAAGCCAAGTCGACAAAGATTGGACTTTATTCTATGACAAAATTGAAGGTTTTACCCATACGCCAAATGAGCGTCAAGTGGTACGCATTAAACGTTATGAAATTAAAAACCCTGCGGCTGATCAATCTAAATATGCTTATGTACAAGACATGATCATTGAACGTGAAGCAGTTAAAGGTTCTCTTTAATTTCTTATATATCAAAATAACTTTTTTAAAACCGATGTTTAGGCATCGGTTTTTTTTAATCCTTTTCAATAATTCCAATATGTGTGATTAGAACATGAAAACTAAAATAATGATGCTTGTCCTATTCTGTACGGCTTGTACTGAAAAACCGCGATCTACACAAGAAACTCAAAAGCTACTTGGTCAATATACATGGGCATATACACCACCCAACAGTAACATTCCGATTGAACTGACGTTTAGCAATGATCATCTCAATGCATATACGTCCTGTAACGCTATGGGAGGAGCTTATAAAATTATTGAACAGAAAATGAGTACGCCTTTATTTTATGGTGATGCCCAAGCATGTACACCCAATATCATGCAACAGGAACACTTTATTCGTATGTTTTTTTTGCAACCTGTACCCTTTCAAATTAAATATGCTTCAAGTCAACACCCCAAACTTATTTTCCAAAAAGACCAACAAGAGTATATATTTATCGGTACAAAAATTTTGAGTAAAAATAAAAACCCCCATGGAGAATAAATGATGAAAATCGTGCCATTATTGTTTTTCTGTGCATTATTATCTGTTTCAGCTTGTCAAAACGCCCCCACTCAAAATCAATCTCTAAACCTTACTGCTCCGCTATCCACACAGCAATTCACTGATGCCTTAACACAATATACATGGGGCTATACTCCACCAAACAGCTCAGTGCCTATTCTGGTTAATATTTCAACTCAAGGTACTCAAATCTATAGCGGTTGTAATCAAATCTCAAAAATGCATGTACTCAATGGCAAGCACCTCAAAGCAAATCCTGTTCAGGTACAAACTTTGATGGGCTGTGGTGCACTAGAGCATCAAGAACAGTTAGCGACTCAAATTTTCACGGATGCACATTTAGACATTCAAACACATGCCAAAGACCAAAAAAAGCTGAATGTTTCGTTAAAAAATGGCGCTATATATACCTTTCAGGCACTTCCTTCTATTTCTGATCTCCCCCATTATGATGCTGAATTATTGAAAAAATTTACATGGCAACATCAAACTGATGAACCAAGCCTTGACCAAATTCAACCCTTACTTATCAATTTCACAGCCGATCATATGCTGTTTTATGCAGGGTGTAATCGTCAAAGTCAAAACTATATACTTGAAAATAAGAAGATCATTCCAAAAGGTAACTTGAGAAGCCAAGTGAAATTTTGTGGCAATAGACAACATGAGCGGCAGATTGCTCAAAGTATGTCAAAGCCAATGAGTATCAGGTTTGACTTTTCAACGGCTTTACCCAAATTAATTTTAGAGTCCAAATATCAACCCACTATGATTTTTCAAGCCATTAAAAATAAGACCTGACATTAACCTGATGCAAAGCCATAAAAAAACCGATGCAAAAGCATCGGTTTTTAGATTTATTCAAAGTTTTAAAGCTTAGAATACACCTTGCGCTAACATTGCATCAGCCACTTTTACAAAGCCTGCAATGTTCGCACCGTTTACGTAGTTCACAGTACCATCTTCTTCGGTACCGTATTTCACGCAGTTGCGGTGAATTTCTTTCATGATCGCATGCAAACGCTCATCAACTTCTTCAAATGTCCAACCCAAACGGATTGCATTTTGTGACATTTCAAGACCAGAAGTCGCTACACCACCTGCATTTGATGCTTTACCTGGTGCATAAAGAATTTTCGCTTCGACGAATTTTTCTACAGCTCCAAGTGTAGAAGGCATGTTTGCACCCTCAGCAACACAGATCACACCATTGGCAAGCAATGTTGCTGCATCTTCTTCATTTAGCTCATTTTGAGTTGCGCATGGCAACGCAATGTCACACTTGATTGACCAAGGGCGTTGACCTTCAAGGTATTCAAAGCCATGTTTAGACGCAAATTCAGAGATACGACCACGTTTTACGTTTTTGAGTTCCATCACTTCACATAAAAGCTCTGTTGTGAAACCATCTTTCACATAAACCGTACCGTTAGAGTCAGAAAGTGAAACCACTTTTGCACCCAAATACATTGCTTTTTCAGCAGCATATTGTGCAACGTTACCAGAACCAGAAATGGTGACAATTTTACCTTTAAAACTGTCGCTACGTGTTTTGAGCATTTCTTCTGCAAAATACACTGTACCAAAACCTGTTGCTTCAGGACGGGCCAATGAACCACCGAAAGATAAACCTTTACCCGTGAATACGCATGAAGTGTCATTGCTGAGCTTCTTCATCATACCCGCCATATAACCGACTTCACGACCACCCACACCGATATCGCCCGCTGGAATATCTGTGTTTGAACCGAGATGGCGATATAGCTCAACCATTAAAGCTTGGCAGAAACGCATAATTTCGCCTTCTGACTTACCTTTCGGGTTGAAGTCAGAACCACCTTTACCACCGCCCATTGGCAATGTTGTCAACGCATTTTTAAAAGTTTGCTCAAAACCTAAGAATTTTAAAATTGAAAGGTTTACAGATGGGTGAAAGCGCATGCCACCCTTAAATGGTCCAATCGCAGAGTTATACTGAACACGGAAAGCACGATTGACTTGAGTTTGACCTTGGTCATCTATCCAAGAAACGCGGAATTGAATAGCACGTTCAGGCTCTACAAGACGCTCAAGCAAACCATAATCTGCATATTGTGGATTTTTTTCAATAAATGGCCATAAGCTGGTCATTACTTCTTCTACAGCTTGCAGAAATTCTGGTTGATTTGGATCACGTGCTTTAACGTAATTTAGGAAGTCATTCAGGCTAGTATATTTCAACGCTCAATCCTCAGCAAAAGGGGTGAATCAAAATTGGTCAAATTTTTCAAAAGAATGATATATTTTGGCGCAAAGTATTTAATCTCTTTTGTTAACAATCTACAACACTTTTTCCAATGTTTTTTTAAATAATTATTAAATTCAATGTGATAATTTCTAATTAATAAAAAAATTTATGTCTATTCAGTCTTATTTTTAATAAATTATTTAGGTGTTTTTGCCCACATTCAGCGCACTTTTTGTACCATTTTGGATCAAGTACAAAATCTTCAGAATATGCTAAAATTCAAAAACCTAACTGGCACCTTGTTATATTTTTAAGCACATGACTCCTTCTATTTCTCTCATACAGCAGATTGATGCCCTTTTACCTCAAACCCAATGTGGATTATGCGGACATCGAGATGGTTGTTTGCCTTATGCCAAATCGATTGCTGAGGGAGAAGATGCTAACAAATGTGTACCTGGTGGTCAGCCTGTTGCGGATGCCTTGGCTGCTTTATTGTCCCGTCCAAAATTAGTGGCTGAACCGAGTGTGTGGGAGATCCAAAGTGATGGGCGTCCACAACGGATGAAAGCGATTATTCGTGAAGATGAATGTATCGGTTGTACCAAATGTATCAGTGCATGCCCTGTCGATGCGATCATTGGCTCTGGAAAGCTGATGCACACGATTTTGACAGACTTATGTACAGGCTGTGAACTATGCATTCCTCCATGCCCTGTGGACTGTATTGATTTGGTTGAAGACACGCAAAGTATTCCTACAGCGTCACAGCGTCTTGATGAACAAGCCGATCTCAGACAACGGTATTATGCCCATATTCAACGTGAAGAAAATCGTCGTATTCACCGTAAAGGGCCTGTCGTACGTGCTGAAATAGATACAGAGTTATTCGCTCAATATACTGAACAAAATCAGCAACTCACTGCAATTGAAGTCATTGAAAAATCAGAACAACCTAAATTAATCCTTGATGCAAAAAGCACCATTGAACTGGCAAAGATTCGCACACAAATTAAAAAATTAGAAAAGCAACTTTCCGTACGTCCTGATGCAAAAAAACAGCAGCAACTCGAGGCACTTTTACAGCAATTATCTGATGTGCAAGGAGAATGATCATGGCTGTAAAGAATATGACCAAAAAGCAAATTCAGACGTTCTTTGAGCGTTTACGTGAACAACGACCTCATCCTGAAACTGAGTTAAATTACTCCTCGCCATTTGAACTTTTAGTCGCGGTAACCTTATCTGCACAAGCGACTGATGTCAGTGTCAATAAAGCCACAGATAAGCTTTTTGCAGTAGCAAATACCCCTGAAAAAATCTATGCCTTGGGGGTAGATGGACTCAAGGAATATATCAAGACCATTGGTTTATATAATTCCAAAGCAGAAAATGTCATTAAAGCCTGTAAAATGTTGATCGAACTCCATAACAGCCAAGTCCCTGACAACCGTAAAGATTTGGAAGCTTTGCCTGGTGTTGGACGTAAGACAGCGAATGTCGTATTGAATACAGCTTTTGGGCAGCCAACCATGGCAGTAGATACCCATATTTTCCGCGTAGGTAACCGTACTGGCTTAGCGGTTGGAAAAGATGTGCTTGAAGTTGAACAACGCTTAATTAAAGTCATTCCCAAAGAATTTATTTTAGACTCGCATCATTGGTTGATTTTACATGGCCGTTATTGTTGTATTGCACGTAAACCTAAATGTGCTGAATGCATTGTGTCGGATGTATGTAATTGGCCTGATAAATATGAGTTTGGTGCAATTAAAGAAATTAAGGTGAAAAACCTCTAAAATCAGACTTCACCTATTTATAATGAAGTCTGAAATATACTGTCTTATTTTAAATGCAGTGCTACATCTTTTGCTACTTGTACCGCTATATCATCCCATGCACTATCTAAGAGCCCTGTTTGAGATGATCCCCCAATTTTAGGATCTTTTAAATTAGAGACAAACTTACTTGTCCATTTATTTCCTTTAAATTCAAAGGTTGCAGTTAAAGTTACATTTGCAACATCAATCGCAGGTGTTACATTAAAAAATCCTGCAGAATACTCAAACCCAGATCGAGCATTATCGACATTAATTACCAAGGGTTGCCCTTCTAGGGAAATCGTTGCTACTTGAGAAATTGCCTCCTCAATTCTACTTGACAAGGCAACACCAGTTGGAATACGAGTTCTTGACCCACCCCCTACAAATCCATCTGCCCCCTGAATATCGATACGTTTAGGAAATGTTTCAGGATTCCATTTAATAAAAATTTTTTCATCAGTTTTAGAAAATGCAGATAACTGTGATACTGATGAATAATTTAAACGATTATTAAAGGGTAAATTAACTGCACACCCAGTCATCGCAAACGAAATTGCAATAACAGCTAAAAAAGTTAGTTTTTTCATAATGCCCCCATTTTAAATTAATAAATAATACACCTAAATTTATTTTTATTTTACAACCACGAGTGTATATTCTTTACGAAAATGAATATTCCCACCATACGTATTTCGAGTTTCTCCTTCTAAAACAACTCGATATGTCCCTAGTTGAGTGGGTATGCCTTTGATTTTAATTACATGATCATGATAAGGGCGCTGTCCCATTCCTGTATAAATCTTTAATCCAGAATTTATAGGAATAGAGGTATCCACAAATAAACCATCGATCAAGGTCACTTTTTCAATCTCAATTTTCGCATCGTAATTTTGCCCCACGATAGCATGAGGCAAAATGTTCGGTGTAATCTCAATCTCTTGACTACACGCCATTAACAACAAACTCAATGATAAACATAGCGCTTGTATCTTCATGACACTCCAAAGCGATTATTTATTTTTATTTTCCAAATCTTTTTTCATTTGTTCTAGTCTTTTCCACTCTTCAGCCACTTGAGGATGCATTTGGTAATCGCCTGATTTACGCATTTCACGACGTTCCGCAAGTTCCTCTTTTTGTGTTTTACGCAAAAGTTTGAAACTGATCACCAATAAACTCAACACCACCACGACACTTAAAATAACCAAGGCAATTAATGCAATTTTGATCAAAATATATTCCTTAGCCATAAAAAAAGAGCCCTAATATGAATCAGGACTCTTTTTTTGTCAAAGTTTTAACAACTTTGATCAATGGTTTTATTTATCTAAAATTGCAAATAAATCTTTCTGAACAACTTCGATCTCACGTAAACCATCTAACTTATCATAAGTTGGTGCATTTTCACCTGAAGCAGCACGACCTTGATAGAAACCAACAAGTTGTTCAGTTTCTGTATGATAAGATCCTAAACGTTTACGAATCGTCTCTTCTTGGTCATCTGGACGTTGGATCAGATCTTCACCCGTTTCATCATCTTTACCTTCCACTTTTGGTGGATTGTAAATCGTATGGTAAACACGACCAGAAGCCGCATGCTGACGACGACCAGAAAGGCGTTTTACAATTTCTTCATCAGGCACATCGATTTCAATCACGTGATCAATTGCAATGCCTTCTTTTTCCAAAGCTTCAGCTTGCGGAATCGTACGTGGGAAACCATCAAAGATACAGCCATTAACACAGTCTGGCTGTGCAATACGTTCTTTTACTAAACCAATGATGAGTTCATCTGATACTAAACCACCAGACTCCATCACACTTTTAGCTTTAAGACCTAATTCAGTACCTTCACGAATTGCAGCACGGAGCATATCACCGGTTGAAATTTGTGGGATATTGTAGCGCTTACAGATCAACTGAGCTTGAGTACCTTTGCCTGCTCCAGGTGGTCCGAGTAGGATAATGCGCATAAAAAACATCCTCTTTTAAAACAATATGTATAATACCTTGGTGTCCTCATCTAGTGAGGAGCACTGGCATCTATTTATAAGAAAGCAACAAACAAATGGATTAGACCTGCCAAAAATCCAGTGACCCCACCCAATACAATCAAAAGCCATTCGTCTTCCCTAAAAGCAGGACGTAATAGATTTTGGAACTCTGTTGGTGTCAGTTCACGGATACGCTCTCGAAACATTTGAAAGATTTTCTGTGCACGGCTCGCATTAAAGACTGGGTCGCTTACAGGCACCATCGTAATTTCAATGGAACGATCAATCAAGTCTGTTTTTAGTTTAGCATATTCCGACGGACCAATAGAAAGTTGTAATGCAGTTCGTATTAATGGCGTTTCCATAATACTATTTACATGGCGCTTAATAATACGGCGTGTCTTGTCTTTTTTTGGTCCATACATCATTTCGGTCATGATTGATTTTAACGTAATCAAATCTTCTGTCACAACACTTGCGAAAACATCCGAAACCTCATCTTGACGTTTCATGAATGCGCCTTGTACATTATATGTACCAATACGTGGAATAACGGGTTTAATCCATGGAAATTTTCGATCTTTTGTACGTTCAAAAAATTGAGGATAACGCACATAATGTGGATAAACTGGATTAAAGACCATCCAAATAGCAATCCAGTTGGTTAAAAAGCCCCAAATCGCGGCAAATATGGGCACAGTGCGATGATCAGGAATTAAGATATAAACCGCCATTTGGAATATACCAAAGAATGTTCCAATGAGTGCACTAATATGCCAAATAAAGTTAATTTCTTTTTGACCCACTTTTAAGAACATACGTACCATTAAACGGCGGTCACCTTCCATCTGGCGTACAACCATTTCTTTCATGTTCACCAATGACTCAACATTCATGGTTAACTCTGTCACCAACCCTTTTAAGATCTCAGGCATTTGTTGGTGTGCTTGCGCATAAATACGGCGCTTAATGGAATACGGTAAGTTTTCCCAAAGTACAGCATTACGATCCATCATCACTTCATCAATGAGATGTTCGAGTTCAAAACCCACTTGTTCACCAATGATACGTGCCATGTCTTCAGGTTCCATGGCATTTAAAAACTCATTGAGCGAACCTAATTTAGATAAGGTGTTATCTGTAATAATACCTGAAATACGTCCCGCTTTACGAGGCACAATCCCTTGCCAACCCACAGGCAGAGGACCTATATGAAAACCCCAAAACTTGATTGGGTAAAACACCATTTTTAGTGCCATCCACACATGGATCCAAGTCACAAAAGCTGTCACTGGTACAATACTTAATATTGCAAGATGATCAGGTCGACTAAAAAAAGTGTGCCACAAATCGCTAACGTATTCCAACATGCATGACTCTCATATTTATTTCTATTTGCGGTCTAAACGGCGACATATAAACTTAAAGCCCAAAACTTAAAGTATAAGCAAATTGCAGTTGTGGTCTGGTTTCTTCAATCATTTTGCCACGACTGTCATGTATTTCACTTCCAGCGCCCACACCAACACTAAATGTACTGATGCGTTCTTTATTCAATAAAACATAAGCTAAGTCTACACCTGCGCCATATTGAATCTCATCTTTATTATCAACTTTTTTACTTTTTAATGAACCACCATAAACACCGACATAAAAGCCATTTTTGTCCACCCCATTTAAAAATGCAGGATAACGAAAACCGACTTGCCCGGCAAACTCATGGTCATTGTTTACAAAAGCACCGACTTTCGCATAGGCGATTCCGTATGGATTTACCCATTCACCATTAAAATGAGCAATTTTTTGCGTCAGACCTGCACCAACATTAAATGTTGCAGCATCTGTATTTTGTAATTTTGCTTCTGGTAAGTAATCTTGCCATGCTGCATGGGTCACATTCCCTAATCCTAATAATAATATTAAGGGAAAGCTTTTTTTCATTATTTTCTCCATTGTCCCTAATTTGAGGTCAAACCAGATCTTCCATATTTTTCTGACTTTAACAGAATTATGAAACAACTCATATACAAAACACTAGAAATTTAGTGTCGCTAGGGTCAACAGCGGACAACTAAAATATTGTGTTCGAGCTGAATGAAGAGATGCATTTTTACAGATTTTTATGTAGTTTCAAAACGATTATTACCATTCTCTACCTAATTCTAAGGTAAAATAGCTGCCCGCACTCTGCCCCCCTATTTGCCAAGTAAGTCGATGTCTATATGAAACAGCAGTTTCCCTTAAAGAATGTTCAACAAGAAAAACGCATCTTCCGAAGCCGCATTTTCTTTTCTATTGGCATTGTTTCATTTTTTCTTCTATTACTTGTCTCACGTTATGCGTATTTGCAAATTTTTCATCACCAAGAATTTAGTGAAGCTTCCGATAAAAACCGTATTCGCTTACAACCCATTGCGCCTGCACGTGGTTATATTTATGACCGCAATGGTATTTTACTTGCCGATAATTATCCTGTTTTTACAGCAACACTAAGTAAATCTGATGTTGAAGATATTGATGATACGGTTAAACGCCTAACTCCCATTCTAAATTTAAACGAAGAGGATATTGAGCGTTTTTCAAGCCGAATTAAAACATCAAAGAAAACCGAACGTGTCACACTCAAGCTAAACCTCACTGAAACCGATATTGCACGATTCAGTGAAGTCAAGTTTCAGTTTCCTGGTGTCGATATTGAAACGCAAATGACACGTTATTATCCACATGGTGAATTATTTGCACATGTGATCGGTTATGTAGGACGTATTAACGATAAAGAACTCAAAGAAATTGATAAAGACAGTTATGCCGGAACCAACTTAATCGGTAAAATTGGGGTTGAAAAATCTTATGAAGATTTACTCCATGGTAGCCCTGGTTATGAATCCATTGAAGCAGATGCTCATGGTAATGTCTTACGTCATTTAGGTCGTAAAGAATCAACGCGTGGTAATGATTTATTTTTATCCTTAGATTATGGCTTACAAACTGTCGCCGCTGAACAACTCGCAGGTCGCCGTGGTGCAATTGTTGCAATTGATCCACGCACGGGTGAAATTTTAGCCTTGGTCTCTAGCCCAAGTTTTAATCCAAATCTATTCGTCACAGGCATTGGACACACAGACTATAGTGCTTTACGTGATAATTTAGACCAACCGCTTTATAACCGTGCTGTACAAGGAAGCTATCCACCCGGCTCTACCATTAAACCTATGGAAGCTTTAGGTGGTATTCACTATAAAACTGTAGATTGGTCAACTGCAATTTCTGACCCTGGTTATTTCCATTTACCTGGCGATTCGCATAAGTTCCGTGACTGGAAAAAAACAGGTCATGGTAGTGTCAATATGCACAAATCGATCGTGGTCTCTTGTGATACTTATTTTTATATTCTTGCCCATCAAATGGGTATTGATAAGATGAATGCATGGATGCGTCAATTCGGCTTTGGTGAAAAAACTGGCGTTGATCTCCCGAGTGAAAGTACAGGTCTATATCCAAGCCCTGAATGGAAAATGCGTACACGTAAAACCAAATGGCTCAAAGGTGAAACTATTTCTGTGAGTATCGGTCAAGGTGCATTTACCGCAACGCCATTGCAATTAGCAATGGCAACAGCAATTACTGCAAACCATGGTGCCCATGTTATTCCCCATGTATTACGTGAGTCTAAAGGTGCAAAAGTACATAAAGTCCTCAATGCACCTACAGGTAAAATCAATTTTAGTGGTACGGATGCCGACTGGGTAAAAATGCGTGATGCTATGGTAGACGTAATTCAATCGGGTACGGGGCGTGGTATTCGTACACCAATGTATCAAATTGCAGGTAAAACAGGGACAGCGCAGGTCAAAAGTATTGCGCAAGGAAAACGTTATAATGAAGCATTATTAACTGAGCGACAACTTGACCATGGTTTATTTGTTGGTTTTGCACCTGCAGAAAATCCTGAAATTGCGATTGCAGTGATTTGGGAAAATGGTCGTCACGGTGGTTCTGCTGCACAACTTGCACGCCCTGTATTCGACTATTGGTTACTCACACGCAATAAAAAACCAATTGTCCCACTCAATCATCAAATCAGTGGAGGTCTAATGACGGCAGGGATTAAACCTGGTGAATTACCAAGTGGTGATGTTGCATTATCTGCAGATCCAAATGCCGTGCCAAATGCAACTTCAGATCAGGCGACAACACATTCTCGCCAACCCCATACCCATCAGGCTCGACCTGCACCTGAACAACATGGAACAGAACTCAGTGACTAAAGTAAAAAATCAACTTCGAATTATTGGGGGTGAATGGAAACGTCGAGTTTTACCATTTGCTGACATCGACGGTTTACGCCCTACACCCGATCGCGTACGTGAAACTTTGTTTAACTGGTTGATGTGGGATATTCAAAATGCAAAAGTGCTTGATCTCTGTGCAGGTTCAGGTGCCTTAAGCTTTGAAGCATTGTCTCGTGGTGCTCGACATGTCATTATGGTTGAACCCAATTTACAACAAGTAAAGTTTTTAAAAGAAAACATTCATCTTTTAAAAGCTGAAAACTGCCAGATCAAAGCCCAAACAGCACAACAAGCCATGGCGAGTTTGGATGAAAAATTTGATTTGGTGTTTCTCGATCCACCTTATAGTTTAGATCTGTGGACCGAACTTGCTGAAAAAGTCGATATCTTACTTGCCCCCAAAGCAATGATTTATGTTGAAGCAGATCGAGCTTTAAATACTTTAAAGCTACCCGCACATTGGCAGTTAATTAAACAAAGTAAAGCAGGCGTGGTTCAAGCAGGTCTATTCCAAAAAAATGAGGTATAAAAAAGCTAAGCATCACAGCCCAGCCTGTAAAATCTTTCTAATTTAACGATGATTATATCCATCTCTATGATTTGGAAAATGATTTTCATGCGCTCGGTTCGGACGATCTCTGTCCCATTTTGAACGATCACGATCACTATTCCAATGTGGACGATCTCGGTCATAACCTGAATGATGACGTCCACCATCGTCATATGGTGCAACAATACATCCTGTCAAAGATACACCAAGTAATCCAACCACTATCATTTGCTTGATCATCACTTTTCTCACTTAATTTATTTTGTCTCATGACAAAATAACGTGAAGTTATGTAGAGCCACTGAATATCACGTTTTATCTTGTAGAAAAATGCACATTATTTTTTCACATTTCAGGCTTTGAGTTGATATTTGCTTAGTTTTTTAAGATCAAGTTTCCCACTCAATCTTGGCTTTAAAATCCCGTATGATGTTATCTATTATTTTCTTTCCAAGAGAGCCCTTATGAAAATTTGCGATCAGATTGTTTTGGTCACAGGTGGTGCACACGTGGACTTAGTTTAGCCACCACCCATAGTTTATTAGCATAAGGCATGCGTGTTGTCGTAAATTATTAGAAAAGTACAGAAAGTAGCATTCAAATTAAGCCAAGAATTTCCTCAGCACGTTTTTTATTTATGAATCAGATGTGACTGATCCTGAACAGGTGCACAATATGTTTGCATAAACCAACCGCCATTTCGGGCAAGCAATTACTTCTGTGATCAACAATGCTTTGTTAAATTTCCAATTTAATGGAGATGAAAGATCCAAAGTTGAAACTCTGCGCTTGCAAAGCATGCAACAACAAATTGAAATCGCATTAAAAGCAACGTTAAATACCACACAGGCCGCTTTAGATGATATGAAAAAAGACCATTTTGGCCGTATTGTGAATATAGGAACAAATCTCGTGCAAAACCACACTTTGTCTTTGACTTAATTGCTGATTTAAAACCACTGAAGGAAGTCACAACGCCCGAACAATTTGCAGATGTCATTTTATTTTTCTTATTACCTTGGTCTAGAGCACTAACAGGGTAAAATTTAATCGCAGATGGCGGTTTAGTCAAAGGTTAATATTCTATATTTTCCTAGAGATCCTCATTTCAACCACCTATTCTACAGGTAGCAATAGGGATTTTATAAAGCTTTGACCCAATATAAGCGCACCATCTGTCCTCGATCATAAGGAAAACTAGACAAATATTCATAACCTAAACGATTATTTTTATTTATTTTAAACTCCATACCATAACCTACTGAAATATTTAAACCTTGTACCTCTTGTTGCACAGACTGCCCTGCACTCACCCGATTTTTAAAATCATCCGTAGTAAATGCAGTGTAATTAAAAATTTTAAAATACTCATCTTCATAAAATTGATTACTTAAAACCGAGTATTTCTTTAACCCCTGTTCATGTTCTTCTGCTAATTTCTTTTGTTCCTGATTTAAATCAGCATTGGCAATGTTCGTTGCAGTTTCTAGATCAGTCATTTGCGTTCTTTTTTGTTTCAATTGTTTAAAAAAATCATATTTATAGAATGGCTTAGGTTTAACTGAAGAATTATTTTCGAGCCGTTTATTTGAAGGGGTTAGAGTAATATCGGCATATGTATCGTATCCTATACACATCAACAAGATACTGCATAATATTTTTAGGTTCATGCGCCATCCATAACCAATAAAACTAGTTTGTTATTCTTTTCAAACTATAACATTCTTGAAAAATCTAGATGTATTTTTTAATGAGTTTTCTATAAAAAAGAGAGAGCATTATGCCCTCTCCTCTCTAAGGTTTATTTTTAAACATCCAAATTATTTTTGGATTAAGCTAAACCTTTGTCTTTTAATAATTGCAACATGGTTGAACCAAGTTCGGCAGGGCTACGTGTATATGCCATACCCGCTTTTTCAAATGCTGCAAACTTCTCTTCAGCTGTACCTTTACCACCTGAAATAATTGCACCTGCATGCCCCATACGCTTCCCTTTCGGAGCAGTCACACCTGCAATATACCCCACAACAGGCTTTGTTACATTTGATTTGATATATTCAGCCGCTTCTTCTTCCGCAGTTCCACCAATTTCACCAATCATGATGATTGCTTCAGTTTGTGGGTCTTCTTGGAACAATTTTAAACAATCAATTTGGTTCATACCTGGAATTGGATCACCACCAATCCCAATACATGTCGATTGACCTAGACCAAGTTTTGTTGTTTGTGCAACCGCTTCGTAAGTCAATGTACCTGAACGTGAAATCACCCCAATTTTACCTGCTTGGTGAATATGTCCTGGCATAATTCCAATTTTACATTCACCCGGAGTGATGATCCCCGGACAGTTAGGACCAATTAAGCGTGCATTGTTGCCATACGTTTCAAGATAACGTTTTGCTTTTAGCATGTCTAAAGTCGGTACACCTTCGGTAATGACAACGATCAACTCCAAACCGGCATCAATTGATTCAATAATTGAATCTAATACAAATGGTGCAGGGACATAGATTGAGGTTGCTGTTGCACCTGTTTCTTTCACTGCTTCATTCATTGTATTGAAAACAGGTAAGTTTAAGTGAGTTGTACCACCTTTACCCGGCGTTACCCCGCCGACTACTTTTGTGCCATACGCAATCGACTGCTCAGAATGAAATGTTCCATTTTTACCTGTGAAACCTTGTACCAATACTTTGGTGTCTTTATTTACTAATACGCTCATGATTGATACTCCTTACGCTTTCACTGCAGCAACAACTTTTTCTGCAGCATCGGCAAGACCTGTCGCAGAAATTAATTTTAAACCCGATTCATCAAGTAATTTTGCACCTAACTCTGCGTTATTCCCTTCCAAGCGAACAACCACAGGCACAGTCACATTTACTTCTTGAACTGCTGCAATAATTGCTTCAGCAATCATGTCACAACGTACTATTCCACCAAAAATATTAATCAACACAGCTTGAACAGATGTATCTGAAAGAATAATTTTAAACGCTTCAATAACACGGTCTTTGGTCGCACCACCACCAACGTCTAAGAAGTTTGCAGGCTGACCACCATACAATTTAATAATATCCATGGTTGCCATCGCTAGACCTGCACCATTCACCATACAGCCAATGTTACCTTCGAGTGCAACATAGTTCAGATCAAATTCAGATGCTTTCAACTCACGCTCATTTTCCTGAGATTTATCACGCATTGCAGCGATTTCAGGTAAACGATACAGCGCATTTGAGTCAATGCCAATTTTTGCATCGACACAAAGAATTTCACCATTTTCACGTACTGAAAGTGGATTGATTTCAAACAAAGCAAAGTCATTATCAATAAAGGCTTGGTAAGCACCTGTCATAATGGTCACAAATTGGCTCACTTGTTTGTCTTTTAAACCCAATTTAAATGCCACTTCACGTGCTTGGAAAGGTAATAAACCCACCAATGGATCTACTTCAATTTTAAATATCTTTTCAGGGGTTTCTTCGGCAACTTTTTCAATTTCCACACCACCTTCAGTCGATGCCATAAACGTTACACGACGACTTGAACGATCAACCACTGCGCCTAAATATAATTCACGTTCTACAGGATAAACATCTTCACAAACTAAAATGCTATTTACAGGTTGACCATTGGCATCTGTTTGATAGGTAACTAAATTTGTACCCAATAAACTTTTAGCATAGTCTGCCGCTTCTTCGGCAGATTTTACAACTTTTACACCACCTGCTTTACCACGACCACCTGCGTGAACTTGTGCTTTCATGACGGCGAATTTGCCATCAATTTGTTCAAATGCTTTTGATGCTTCTTCAGGGCTTGTAATTAAGATGCCTTCTTGCACTGGCATACCATATTTTTTTAACAGCGTTTTCGATTGATATTCATGTAGATTCATTTTTTACCTTTTACTACTTTTCACGTTGTTATTACCACCAATATTCAAACTTCCATCGCATTAAACATTGGCATTTATTAAAATTTGTTCTTTTATTAATAGATGATTATTCACTTAAAAACAACCATCAAAAGTAAAAAGAGCGGTCGAAACCGCTCTTTTGTATTATTTACGTTTACGCTGAATCGCGTGAATCGCACGTCCATCCACTGCAAGTGCAGCTTCATGTACCACTTCAGAGTACGTTGGGTGACCAAATGTCATTAATTGTAAATCTTCCACAGAAGATACAAACTCAAGCGCAATCATACCTTGGTGAACGATGTCTGAAGCACCAGGACCAATGATGTGCATACCCAATAAACGGTCAGTTTTTGCATCTGCAACAAACTTCACGAAACCTGCAGATTCATTCGCTGCTAAAGCACGACCATTCACTGCAAATGGGAATTGACCAGTTTTAACTTCATGACCTTTAGCAACTGCTTGCTCTTCAGTTAAACCCACCCAAGCCGCTTCTGGATGTGTATAAATCACAGAAATGATGGTGTCATAGTTTACTTGTGCAGCATGACCGTGCATACGCTCAACTGCCATTACGCCTTCTTCCATTGCTTTATGTGCAAGCATTGGACCACGTACCAAGTCACCAATTGCATATACGCCATCTACAGATGTCGCACACCAATCATTGACTTCAACCAAGCCACGTTCAGTCAATTTAATGCCTGAATCTTCAGCCAATAAACCTTCAGCATAAGCTTTACGACCTACACAAACAATCAATTTATCGAAAGTTTGAGTTTTGTCTTCACCGCCTTGAGTATATTGAACAGTCACTTCACGACCATTGATTTCCGTACCCGCAACTTTAGCGCCTACACGGATGTCTAAACCTTGTTTAGTCAACAGTTTTTGGTAGTCTTTTGCTAAAGCTTTGTCCGCCATTGGTAAGAATGCATCTAATGCTTCAAACACAACAACTTCAGAACCTAGACGACGCCATACTGAACCCAATTCAAGACCGATTACACCTGCACCAATTACACCCAAACGTTTAGGCACTTCTTGGAATTCTAATGCGCCAGTTGAATCTACGATAAGGTCTTCATCAACTTTAGCTACAGGAATATTTACAGGTACAGAACCCGTCGCAAGAATGACGAATTTAGGTTCTAAAACTTGAACTTCACCACCATCTAATGGTGTAAATTCAACTTTTTTACCTGCAAGTAATTTACCAGTCCCTTGTAACCACTCGATGCCATTGCCTTTTAATAATTGAGCAACACCACCCGTTAAGTTATCAACAACTTTGTCTTTACGTGCAAGAAGCTTTTGAAGATCAAGTTGAACATTTTCAACAGAAATCCCATGCACATCTAAGCCATGAAGTGTGTCTTCATAGTGATGTGAAGAATCTAAAAGTGCTTTAGAAGGGATACAACCTACGTTTAAGCAAGTACCACCTAAAGATGGTTTACCTTTGTGTACACGTTTTTCGATACACGCAACTTTGAAACCAAGCTGTGCAGCACGAATCGCTGCTTCATAACCACCTGGTCCACCGCCGATTACCACTAAATCAAATTGAGACATGCTTATCTCCAAAAACGAGCTTAGAGGATCGCCCTAAGCTCGTGTTGTTATTCTAAAGAATTAAAGGTCAAGGATCAGTTTAGCTGGCTCTTCAAGCAACTCTTTTACTGTTACAAGGAAACCTACAGCTTCTTTACCATCAATTAAACGATGGTCATAAGAAAGTGCTAAATACATCATTGGAAGAATTTCAACTTGACCATTCACTGCCATAGGACGGTCTTGGATTTTATGCATACCCAAGATAGCAGTTTGAGGTTGGTTCAAAATAGGTGTTGAAAGTAATGAACCGAAAGTACCACCATTGGTAATAGTGAAAGTACCACCCGTCATATCTTCAATCGAAAGTTTACCATCACGTGCTTTACCAGCAAATCCACGGATACCATTTTCAACTTCAGCATAGTTCATACGGTCTGTATCACGAAGTACAGGAACCACTAAACCACGATCAGAAGACACTGCCACACCGATGTCATAGAAACCGTGATAAACAATATCATCGCCATCGATAGATGCATTCACAGCTGGATAGCGTTTTAATGCTTCAGTACATGCTTTCACAAAGAAAGACATAAAGCCAAGACGTGCGCCGTGACGTTTTTCAAATGCGTCTTTATATTGAGCACGCATTTCCATGATTGGCTTCATGTTCACTTCGTTGAATGTAGTTAACATTGCAGTTTGCTGAGTTGCAGCAAGTAGACGCTCAGCAACACGCTTACGAAGACGAGTCATCGGAACACGTTTTTCGATACGCTCACCTACAGCAACACTTAATGGTGTTACAGAAGCAGCAGCTGGTTTAGCTTGATGATTTGCGACATCTTCTTTAGTGATGCGACCACCACGACCAGTACCTTCTACGTCAGACGCAGCGATACCTGTTTCAGACAATGCTTTACGTACAGCAGGTGCTTGGTCAGCAACTTGTGCACGCTCAACCACAGGCGCATTACCTGCTTGAGTTTGTGCAGCAGCTTGCTCAACTTTCTCTTCTGATTGCACAGCTTGAGTTTGCGCAGCACCAGAAACAGCACCTTCTTCAAACGTTGCAATTACTTCAGCTGAAAGAACTGTATCACCTTCATTTTTGATGATTGCAGAAATAGAACCATCGGCAGGAGCAACAACTTCTAAAACAACTTTATCCGTTTCAATATCACAAATCACTTCATCACGTGATACTGCTTCACCTGGTTGCTTATGCCAAGTCGCAATTGTTCCGTCAGCAACTGACTCTGGGAACACCGGTGCTTTAATTTCGGTTGCCATTATTTAGATTCTCCTGATTGATCAGCTACGATTGCAAGTGCATCAAGTACGAGCTGAGCTTGTTGTTTTGCGTGCAAGTATGGTGAGCCACATGCAGGTGCAGCTGAAGCCTCTCGTCCTGCGTAGCTAATACGAATTTGTTTACCAGAGTTGATTACGCCTTCGTATAAACGAGGAGCAATGAACAACCAAGCGCCTTGGTTTTTCGGTTCTTCTTGACACCAAACAAGTTCTTTAATGTTTGGATAAGTTGCAAGAACTTCAGCAATGCGTTGTTCTGGGTATGGATACAATTGTTCTACACGTACAATTGCAATATTCAGATTTTGTTCACGACGTTTTTCAAGTAAATCGTAATAAACCTTACCACCACACAATACGAGACGTGTTACATCTGCTTTGTTGATGTTATCTACTTCATCAATCACAGTTTGGAAAGTACCATTTGCAAGCTCATCTAAAGTTGATGTTGCAAGTTTATGACGAAGTAAAGATTTAGGTGACATCACGATCAATGGTTTACGTAAAGGACGAATCGCTTGACGACGTAAAACATGATAAATCTGTGCAGGTGTAGTCGGTGTGATCACTTGCATATTTTCTTCAGCACAAAGCTGTAGATAACGTTCTAAACGTGCAGATGAATGCTCTGGACCTTGACCTTCAAAACCGTGTGGAAGCAACATGGTTAAACCACACACACGCTCCCATTTGGTTTCACCAGAAGCGATGAATTGGTCAATCACCATTTGCGCACAGTTTGCGAAGTCACCAAATTGCGCTTCCCAAACGATTAAGCTTTTTGGCAAAGTCGTTGCATAACCATATTCAAATGCAAGTACAGCTAATTCTGACAATAATGAGTCATAAATTGCAGTACGTGGTTGGTTTTCTTTGATATGACAAAGTGGAATGTAAACCGAACCATCTACTTGATTATGCAGTTTCGCATGACGGTGCGAGAATGTACCACGACCTACATCTTCACCTGTTAAACGCACAAGGAAACCATCATCAAGTAAAGATGCATAAGCTAAAGTTTCAGCAGCACCCCAGTTCAATGGCATTTCACCTGTTTGCATTTTCAAACGATCATCAATGACTTTTTGAACTTGACGTTGCATCACAAAGCCTTCAGGCAATTGACGCATTTTTTGACCAAGCTCTTTTAAACGCTCGATCGGGAAACGTGTATCCCATTCATCTGTATAATCATGGCCTAGGTAAGGCGTCCAATCGACAAACATTTTTTTGTTTGGTTCTAAGACAAGTGCATTGGCAACATGTTTACCTGCTTCTAGATCAGCACGGTATTGTTCAACCATCGCATCCGCTGCAGCACGATCCAATACTTTTTCTTGTACCAATTGATCTGCATAAAGCGTACGAGTCGTCGCTTTTTTATTGATCACTTGATACATCATTGGTTGTGTTGCTGCTGGCTCATCCGCTTCGTTATGACCACGACGACGATAACAGAACATATCGATTACAACGTCTTTACGGAATGTATGACGGAAATCATGTGCTAATTGAGCAATAAACAATACAGACTCAGGATCATCACCATTCACATGGAAGATCGGGGCTTGGATCATTTTTGCAATGTCAGTACAGTATTCTGTAGAACGCGCATCACGTGGATCAGACGTTGTAAAACCGACTTGGTTGTTTACAACGATATGAACCGTACCACCCACTGTGTAACCACGAGTTTGTGACATTTGGAAGGTTTCTTGGTTGACACCTTGACCTGCAAATGCAGCATCACCGTGAACGATGATTGGTAATACATCATCACCACCGATGTCTTTACGACGTACTTGACGAGCGCGTACAGAACCTTCAACTACAGGTCCAACGATTTCTAAGTGTGATGGGTTAAATGCCAGTGCCAAGTGAACTTCGCCACCTGGAGTCATGACGTTTGATGAGAAACCTTGGTGATATTTAACGTCACCAGAACCTTTTTTATTAAGTGCCTTACCTTCAAACTCACCAAACAAGTCAGCTGGATTTTTACCCATGATATTGACAAGAAGGTTTAAACGACCACGGTGTGGCATCCCAATAACAACTTCTTTACAACCTACAGAACCTGCACGTTGAATCAGTTCATTGACCATAGGAATGAAAGATTCACCACCTTCAACACCAAAACGTTTAGCACCAACGTATTTATTACCAAGGTATTTTTCAAGACCTTCAGCAGCAGTTAAACGCTCAAGAACATGTTTCTTTTGTTCAGCAGAGAAACCGAATTGACCACGTGCACCTTCAAGACGTTGTTGAATCCAACGCTTTTCTTTGGTATCAACAATGTGCATATATTCTGCACCAATAGAAGCACAATATGTTGCTTCCATCGCTTCAACCATTTCACCTAAAGTTGCTTCAGTTTTACCAATCGCAAGATTACCTGCATTAAATACAGTATCTAAATCTGACTTGGTTAAACCATGCACTGCAAGATCCAAATCTGGAACGTCTTCACGTTTTGCCAAACCCAAAGGATCAAGTTTTGCTTTTTGATGTCCACGATTACGATACGCAGCAATCAGTTGCAACACGCCAATTTGGCGGCGTTCATGTTCAGTACTGACTTCACCTTGTACAACAGGTTGAACACGATTAGAGTTACGACCTAATAATAAGAATTGCTCACGAATGTTACCGTGGGGCTGATCACCTTTAGGGAATTTATCGAAATATTGTTGCCAATCCTCACCGACTGAGGTTGGAGAAGACAGGTACTGCTCGTAAAGCTCTTCAATATACGCTGCACTATCAGCGGAAAGTTCAGTGTCAAGACGCAGTGCGTCAGCAACTTCTTGCATTTGTGGACCCATTTCCTATTGCAAAAACATTAGAGGATGCTTTTTAAGCAAACCCAAGATTGATCATGCCAAACTGGTAAATTGGCACTCACCCTTTCGTTACTCAAAGACCAAAGGGCATTATACGGCATTAGAATTTTACTAATGCTGACAATGAATCATAACGCCCTCAATGGCATCACCACTCACTTATATACTCAACCGCAGCTGAGCAATTTTTTTGCAAATCGACTTAGAAAAAGCAAAACAATGATTTACTTTTTCTAAAGCGGTTTATTTTATAAGCTATTTCTATTTTATAAACTCAACAGCGCCCCACTTATGTTAAAAAATGTACGATATTTACCTATTTTTTCCACTTACAAAGATTTGTTAAATCCTAACATGAACTTAAGCCTCAATTGATTTTTTTGACACATACCACTCATAAAATAGCGAAATACATATCTATTATAATCTATTACTATATGGAGTTGTTTATATAAAAATTCAACCCATTCATATAAAAATACTATTTCAGCTTAAATAAAAAAAAGAGCGCACCTTAGTTTGAGGTGCGCTCTTTTATTTTTAGGATATTAACCCGCTTGGTCGAGCAACATGCTACGGATGTGACCGATTGCTTTTGTTGGATTCAAACCTTTAGGACATACTGATACACAGTTCATAATCCCTTTACAACGGAACAATGAGAATGGGTCGTCAAGACGAGCCAAACGTTCCTGTGTTGCAGAGTCACGTGAATCAATAATGAAACGGTATGCATTCAACAATGCAGATGGACCTAAGAATTTATCAGGATTCCACCAGAATGATGGGCATGAAGTTGAACAACATGCACAAAGAATACATTCATACAGTCCATCTAAGTGTTCACGCTCTTCAGGAGACTGTAAACGCTCTTTCGGTGGCGCAGGTTGATTGTTAATCAGGAATGGTTGAATTTTGTCATACTGATCGTAGAACTGATTCATATCCACAACTAAATCTTTAATCACTGGCAAACCTGGCAATGGACGAATCACGATTTTTTCAGGTAAATCGTTTAAGTTCCACAAACAAGCAAGACCATTTTTACCATTGATATTCACACCATCCGAACCACAAATACCTTCACGGCAAGAGCGGCGGAATGTTAATGATTCATCTTGTACTTTTAATGCAAGAAGTGCATCAAGCAACATACGATGCTTGTCTGTCAATTCAAGTTTAAAAGTTTGCATATACGGCGCTTTATCCTTATCAGGATCATAGCGGTAGATTTCGAATGTACGAGTACCTCTACTCATCTTAGTTCTCCCAATTAGAATGTACGTGGTTTAGGTGGAATTGGATCTACAAGTAATGGCTTATAGCGTACAGGCTTGTACTCTAAATGATTATCTGTAGAGAACCATAAAGTATGTTTCATCCACTCATCATCACGACGACCATATGGGTAATCTGCATGATCAGGTGGTAATTCATAATCTACAACCGTATGTGCACCACGACATTCTTTACGTGCAGCAGCAGAAATCAAGGTTGCTTTTGCAACTTCATACAAGTTTTCAACTTCTAAAGCTTCAATACGTGCAGTGTTAAATACTTTAGATTTGTCTTTCAAATGAATGTTACGTACACGCGGTTCAATCGCAAGGATTTGTTTTACACCTTCGTCAAGCAATGCTTGAGTACGGAATACACCTGCGTGATCTTGAACGATGTCACGGATTGCATCTGCAACTTCTTGTGCATTTTCACCTGAAGTTGACTCATCAAGGTGTTTCACACGTTTTAAAGTATTTTGAAGCACTGTTGTAGGCAATGGCGCATATTCATCGCCGTGATGTTTAGTCACGTAGTCGATGATGTGTTCACCTGCCGCTTTACCAAATACAACTAAGTCAAGCAATGAGTTCGTACCTAAACGGTTTGCACCATGTACAGACACACAAGAACACTCACCAATTGCATAAAAACCTTTTACAGGTTTAGTGAAGTTACGCTCACCACCATTATGTGAATATACATCAGTCGATTTATTATAATTCGCTTCAAGCGGTGTCGTTTCACGGCTTTCAGGAACAACCACTTGACCATGAATATTCGTAGGAATACCACCCATTTGATAATGAATTGTTGGTACTACAGGAATCGCTTCTTTAGTAATATCGACGTTTGCGAATTTTTTACCAATCTCAAATACAGATGGTAAACGTTTCATAATTGTGTCCGCACCTAAGTGAGTCATATCAAGAAGGATATAATCACCTTTAGGACCACAACCACGACCTTCTTTAATTTCTTGGTCCATCGAACGTGATACGAAGTCACGTGGCGCCAAGTCTTTTAAAGTTGGTGCATAACGTTCCATGAACGGTTCGCCGTCTTTATTACGAAGGATTGCACCTTCACCACGACAACCTTCAGTCAACAATACGCCTGCGCCTGCAACACCCGTCGGGTGGAATTGCCAAAATTCCATATCTTGCAATGGAATACCTGCACGAGCTGCCATACCAAGACCGTCACCAGTATTGATATATGCGTTTGTAGATGCACGGTAAACACGACCAGCACCACCAGTAGCAAACAATGTTGCTTTTGCTTGGAATACAGCAATTTTACCTGTTTCTTGGTCAATCGCAGTTACACCAAGGACATCACCTTCTTCATTACGAATAAGATCAAGTGCGATCCATTCAACAAAGAATTGAGTACCCATTTTCACGTTGCTTTGATAAAGCGTATGAAGGAGCGCGTGACCTGTACGGTCAGCAGCAGCACATGCACGTGGAACTGGCTTTTCACCATAGTTCGCTGCGTGACCACCAAACGGACGTTGATAGATTGTACCGTCAGCATTACGGTCAAATGGCATACCTAGATGCTCAAGTTCATAAACAACTTGAGGTGCTTCACGCGTCATAAACTCGATCGCGTCTTGGTCACCTAACCAGTCTGAACCTTTAACCGTATCATAGAAGTGGTAGTGCCAATTATCTTCTTGCATATTACCAAGAGATGCACCAATACCACCTTGTGCTGCAACCGTATGCGAACGTGTTGGGAATACTTTAGTCAGTACCGCAACATTCAAACCAGCTTGAGCAAGTTGGTAAGATGCACGCATACCTGAACCACCACCACCAACAATCACTGCATCGAATGTTTGATGTGGAATATTTGTGTAATCTTCTTTAGGGGTTATAGCGCCCATGACATCTTCCTATCAATTCGCCCAAAAAATCTGGATTGCCCAGATTGCATATGCAATTACAGCAATAATCACTGCTGATGTTAACACGATGCGTAAACCTGAAGCTGAAGGACCCATTTGACGCGTAGTCACATAGTCAGTGAATACTTGCCACATACCAATCCAAGCGTGTACAACAAGCGAGAAAACAGCCAATAAAGATAAAATCTTCATTGGAAGTGTCATCATGAAGCCTTTCCATTGTTCGTAGTCAAATCCGCCATTGCAAAGAATCCAACCAAGCACAACAACAGTATAAACAGCTAGAACAACAGCACTCACACGTTGGATATACCAATCACGAGAACCTGAACCCGTTAAACCTGTAGCACTTTTCATTAGAGAACAATCCATACAAATGATGCGATGATTGAAATCGCAGCCAAAATTAATGCAATTGTAGCTGCAACACGACCACTTTGCAGTTCTTCAGCAAAACCGAGGTCAGCAAGTAAGTGCTTAATACCCATAATCAAATGGAATAATAAGCCGGCTACAAACACCCATACAACAAAACGTACGATAAAGCCGCCAAAGATTGCTTGCACTTGCGCAAAACCTTCAGGCGAAGACAATGATTTGTCTAAAAGCCACAATAGTACCGGTACGAGTAAAAATACGATGACACCAGAAAGACGGTGTAGAATTGATGCAATAGCCACAGGGGATTTTAAGTTTACATCTAAAACTTGACCCATGGACAAATTGACAGGTCTGTTGCTTTTCACAGCGGGCATCCTGTAAGTAAAAACTCCATCCGGAGTTTGTTGGAATTAATTCGAAGGAAAGCTGGCATTATTAGGCAAGCAAATTGCCTAAACTTTTTAAACGACACCGAATTATAAATCGTGCACTGTCAAAATACAAACGATGCAATTTAGCTTTTTCATAAAAATAACCCTAAATAAGAATCATTTACATAAAATTAAACACTTATTCCACAATACTTAATCCCCCTTATTAAGCTATGTTATTATTTTTTAAAATAATATTTAAAACCCCATCCGCTTTTTTTAATTACTTGAAATTAAGACTAAAGCACAACACTTTACCTAGACTATTTTTCGATTCAAAAATCATCACTTATAATCATTTTCTATTTTATTTAAAATAATGGTATTGATATATTAAAGTTTGATAATTATTTTTTTAATAAATACCTATCATCACAAAGAAGTGATTTGACTTCATAGTTTATCATTAGAAATAAGCACTTAGTTTGTGAATAAATCAAATAAACACTGCTAAATAAATATATTTGCCTATTTTAACAGCAATTTTTAGCTCAAAATTCAACCCAAAGATTATTTTTCATTCAATTAAAATCTTTTTTTTACCATTTTTTAGTCAATCAATATTTAAAATGAAAAAAAATATTTCTGCTATTTTTACGCTTATTTTTTACTCATCTTCATTTTTTATTATTTGTAAGTTATGATTATTAGATGGTTTTAAATTTTTCCCACTTTCACCACAATATTTAAAATTTCAACAAATTTGGGCTTTAAATGCTTTTTTTGTCTAGCAACAATAATTATTTTTATGCACCAATTCGAGAATTTGTCTTATTATACTGAGCCGATACTGCAAGTTTATTTGAAAATATTTGAATGAAATTGTATGACTAAGCTACTGTGCTTATGTCACTTTTTATCCATAAGTATAATTGACAAAATTTCAGTACTCACTAAGCTAATAGCAATTTTTGATCTGTCTAACTTGTTTGGTAATGAATAACAATCACAAGTTAGATAAAACATTCACCAGGACAGGAGATCAATTGAATGTCTGCAGCAACTGGCAAAAAAGCCGTTTTACAACTTGATGGCAAAGAAATTGAATTACCAATTTACAGTGGTACATTGGGCCCAGATGTAATCGACGTTAAAGATGTATTGGCCGCAGGTCACTTTACTTTTGATCCTGGTTTTATGGCAACTGCTGCATGTGAATCAAAAATCACATTCATCGATGGTGGTAAAGGTGTTCTTTTACACCGTGGTTACCCAATTGACCAACTTGCAACTCAAGCATCTTACTTAGAAACTTGTTATTTATTATTAAGCGGTGAGCTTCCTACAGCAGAACAAAAAGCTGAATTTGAAGCAAAAGTTCGTAACCACACTATGGTTCACGATCAAGTTAGCCGCTTTTATAACGGTTTCCGTCGTGATGCTCACCCTATGGCAATCATGGTTGGTGTTGTGGGTGCGCTTTCTGCGTTCTATCACAACGGTTTCGATGTTGAAGATGTTAATCATCGTGAAATCACTGCAATCCGTTTAATTGCAAAAATTCCTACACTTGCAGCTTGGAGTTACAAATATACAGTAGGTCAACCATTCATGTATCCACGTAACGATTTAAGTTACGCTGAAAACTTCTTATACATGATGTTTGCTACACCTGCTGATAAAGATTACAAAGTAGACCCTATCCTTGCTAAAGCAATGGATCGTATCTTTACACTTCATGCTGACCATGAACAAAATGCGTCTACTTCTACAGTACGTTTAGCGGGTTCTACTGGTGCAAATCCTTACGCATGTATTGCTGCTGGTATCTCTGCACTTTGGGGACCTGCTCACGGTGGTGCAAACGAAGCTGTTCTTAAGATGCTTGATGAAATCGGCTCTGTAGAAAACGTTGCTGACTTCATGGAAAAAGTGAAAACTAAAGAAGTTAAACTTATGGGCTTCGGTCACCGAGTTTACAAAAACTTCGATCCACGTGCGAAAGTAATGAAAGAGACTTGTGACGAAGTTCTAAGCGCTCTTGGTATCAATGATCCACAATTAGCACTTGCGATGGAACTTGAACGTATTGCACTTTCTGATGAATACTTCATCAAACGTAACTTATACCCTAACGTAGACTTCTACTCAGGTATCATCCTTAAAGCGATTGGTATCCCAACAGAAATGTTTACTGTAATCTTCGCTCTTGCACGTACTGTTGGTTGGATCAGCCACTGGTTAGAAATGCACAGCGCACCTTACAAAATTGGTCGTCCTCGTCAGCTTTATACTGGCGAAGTTCAACGCGATATCAAACGTTAATTCGTTATACGTTTTGACCATAAAAAAACCACCTTTTGGTGGTTTTTTTATCACTTCAATTTAGCGTATTTTAAAAGGTATTTTATCTTCTTTTATGGTGACTTTAGCGCCTTTACACGCATTCGATGTCTTAGTGGTTCTTAATACATAATCTGCATCAGCCACTAGCTTTAATGTACTTTCAATATTCTCGCCAGTTTTACAATCTTCCTCACCTAGCTTTTCACTATAACGCCCTGGATAACTTGACGATTCAGCTGTCGCTACCACATAAGCTTTCCACCCATCAAAATAAACTAAGTCATCTCGACTAGATACTTCACCCTGACCAGAACTTGCAGAGGTCAATTGCACAAGTTGAATCGGCTGGGTTTTAGCTTGAGCATTATAGATTTTAAAGCTATTGGCTTGCCCGCCATATTCAAGAATTTGTGACTGCTTTAACTTTGGTCGAGTTAAAATATAACCACCCCAAAAGTTGCGTCCTGCATCTTCAAATTCTACACCAGACAAATAGGCGACTTCTCCTGATTTTAGTCGTACAGCCTGTGTCTTATTAATATCAATTGCATTTTTGGGTGTCGCATAAGAATCATCTAGATTCGTTATTGTTGAGATAATGTCTTTTGCTGTAAGCGCTGCTGCAAAGCCTGTAGAACATACAAACATGCCAACCATCAAACAAATACTTTTTTTCATCATAAGTTTGCTTTCTCTATTTCAAATCAATAGCACAATAGACTTTTTGCAAAAACCAAAATAATCACTGATGGATCGAAAGATTAATATTAAAAGTCCCTTCCCAATTTCAGTTTTATTAGCGCCCCCACTCCATCTTTTCCATATAAGGACGAACTTTTTTAATTCGTTGAATATTGGTCTTTTCAATTTCTGTAAGCTGATTTTCAACATTAGTGCTACATGGCATATACCAATCTGCTTCACTAAAAGCATTTGCTATTTCTTTATTGGCAAATGAATAACCATGACGTGCATAAATACTATTACGCATATAATCAAGCTCATCAGGTGGAAGTTGTAAATCAGCATCTTTAAGTAAACGATTTGAAGCCTCTGCAAATGAACCTTCATTTTTTGCATAACGACACTGTTGTGGTTTTAATTCAAAATATTTAGGTTTTACTTTAGCGGTTGTAGATTCCCAACTCGATTGTAATGTTTTAGGCTGATTTACATTGACTAAAAATATAAATGTACCACTACTTGCCTTAGGACCACTTTCAACCGCCGTGATTTTATAACCTTGTGAAGTTGCTTGAACTTTTCCTGAAAAATTCTGCTTATTTTTACCTAAAATGCTGTAGCCCTTGACCTGATTACCATCAATTGACTCAATAAACACTCCTATTTTTTGCCCATCATAAATACCTGACCAAGATGTTTTAAGCTGTTGTATATTCAATGCAAAACTTGATTGCATCGCAAATAAAGGCAAGCAAAACATAAATAATTGCTTTTTCATTGTTATACCTATGTATGTATTTATATAAATTTACACTATAATTTTAATGCAACTTTAAAATTTTTTAAGATTGAAAACGTAAAAATTTATCAAGATATTTAGCGACCATTTCACCGCTATTTTACTCGTATTAATCGTGCATAAATCATGCAGAATACAACCATGAAAAAAATACAATTCAACCAAGTCATCTTAATTTTTATACTGATGATTTATTTATATTTGGGTATACTCATGGTCAAAATTTGCCTACAGTATTTTCCTTGGCAAAATGACACTAATTTTCTAGCCTTAAAACAAGACGTCATTCACACGCAACCTTGGCGCTTTGCCTTCCAAGCTCATGTCATTGTCAGTTCATTAATTTTAATCGCTGGCTTCACTCAATTTTCGAGTCAAATTAGACAAAAACTCCCCAAAATCCATCGTTATAGTGGTTGGCTTTACATCATAAGTGTCTTAGCCTTTGCCTTACCTAGCGGCTTTATTATGGCATTTTCAGCCGCAGGAGGTTGGCAAACACAGCTATGCTTTATCCTCCTCAGTATTTTATGGGGAGTAACTACCTGTATTGCTCTGTATAAAATTTTTCAAAAACAATGGAAAGCTCACCGCAATTGGATGATTCGCAGTTTTGCCTTAGGACTTTCAGCCTTAAGTTTAAGAACTTGGAAAATCGCTTTATATCACCTACAACCCTATTTTGACTGGCTTACACCACTTCATATTTACCAACTTGAAGCATGGTTAGGTTGGACAGTTAATCTTTTGATTGCTGAAATCATTATTTTTAGATTAAACAAAAATAAAAGCCCTAAACTAAGTTAGGGCTAAAATTTTTTAAATAAATTATGATGCTGTATGGTAATGCTTCAAATCTAAATCTTTTAACTGGTTTTTTAACTCTTGCAATGACCATGGCCAAGCTGCAAAGTTACGACCATTTTGATCTAAATAATAAGACTTACAACCACCTGCATTAAATACAGTCGTTTTCAGATTTTTTTGCACTTTTAAATTATGATAACGCACAACATTTTTCTTAATTTCAAGACGTTTAATTTTCTGGTCACGCATTTTTAATAAGCCACTGATAATATAATCAAGTTGCGCTTCTGCAATACCAATGAAAGAGTCATACACTAAAATATTTGGACCCAAGACCAAGAATGCATTAGGCACTTTTTCAATACTTGTACCCAAATAAGCTTCCGGAGAACTGTCTTTCCACAACTCAGATAACAATACACCATCAGAGTTCCTTACACGCTGCCCAATAGGGGGATGAGAAACTTCAAAACCTGTTCCCCAAATAATCACATCAACTTCATGACGTTCACCATTGGCAGCAATCACCGTATTACCATCAATTTCAACTAAACCATGTGGAATTAAGTTCACATTATCTTGTTGTAAAGCAGGATAATAATTGTTAGCAAACAATAAACGCTTACAACCAATATCAAAGTTTGGAGTTACATCTTGACGTAATTTTTCATCTTGAATTTGTAATTTAAGCAATTGCTTACTTAAAAAATTAACAGGTTTTAAAATTTTTGGATGGCGTAAACCAAAATTAATACCATTCAAAATTTGTGCAATACTATTACGCCAAGTTTGTTGAATAACAGGGAAACGGCTCACAATACCCTTTGCGGTATCTCCTAATTCACGATCAGCTTTTGGTAAAACCCAAGGTGCAGTACGTTGAAATACAAATAGTTCTTTTGCTAATGGTTGTACTTGCGGAATAAATTGAATCGCTGATGCACCTGTACCAATCACAGCTACACGTTTACCTTTGAGATCATAATTATGATCCCAACGTGCAGAATGGAACATTTTACCTTTAAAGCCTTCAATGCCCTTCACTTTTGGCATAGATGGTTCAGTAATTGGACCTGTTGTAAAAATGACTGTTTTCGATTGAAACTTCCCTTTTGAAGTTTCTAAATTCCAAACCTGTTGCCCTTCATCCCATTGAGCACTCAGTAACTCATTACCAAATTCAATTTTCCCACCCAAATTATGCTTTTCTACAACCTCCTCTAAATAACTGAGAATTTCTGGTTGCTTCGCAAATAAATGACTCCATTTATGGCTTGGTGAAAAAGAAAATGAATACAATGCAGATGGCACATCACAGCCACAGCCTGGATAATTATTATCGCGCCAAGTTCCACCGACACGATCTGCTTTTTCTAGTACGATGTAATCGGTATAACCCGCCTGATTCATTTTATATGCAGCAGCAATACCTGAAATCCCAGCGCCCACTACGATCGTATCAAAGACACGTACTGGTTCAGATTTTTTAGGTGCAGTTGCTTTTTGTTCAACTGTTTTTGCTGATTTTTGTTCACTGCTTGGTGTTTTCTCAATCGCTTTTGCTGCAACTTTGGGCTCAGCTTGAGTGTCTACTTTCACTTCTGCTTTTACTACATCTTTCTCTACAGCTTTTTCTTGTAGTTCAACCTTTGCAACTGTGTGATCCGCTTTTACCACTTCAGGTTGTGTCACTTTTTTCACATCTTCAACGGTGGTCTGTTTCAACTTTTTCTCAGTCGTATTTTCTTCAGATAAAGTGTCTACTGATGTTTCTGTTGTCATTTTTCTTTACTCAAACTTTAGATTACTTAAAATATCGATTAAAAATTGGGTATCCAATACCCAGCATTTTTGCATATAAACTTGGGGATGCACGCTTCATGAGCCAGAAGAGTTTTGCATCTGGTTGGGGAATGGTATAAAGCTTGCCTGCATCAAGATTATCAAGTGTTTTCTGTGCCACTTTATCACTCGTTGTAAATGCATGATTGGTTAACAAATCATCTGCAACACCTGCATACTGTTTTGGCAAACGACCATTCTTCATAATATTGGTCGGCACCAATGTTGGACACAGCACATTAACACTGATTTTATCTTTACGTAGCTCAGCTGATAACGTTTCAGAAAGTGCTAACACACTTGATTTCGTTACGTTATATGCAGTCATTTCAGGTGCTGCTGTATAACCTGCTGCTGAAGCCACATTAATAATTGCACCATAACCTTGTTGTTTAAACTTAGGGACAAAATAGTGACAACCATAAATCACGCCCCAAAGATTAATATTGACACACCACTGCCAATCCTCAAGTGAAACCTCATCAAATTTGCCTCCCAACCCTACACCGGCATTGTTGATGACTAAAGTGACTGCATGATTCATTAACTTTTCAGCATTTTCAGACAATGCTTTAACTTGTGTCTGATCTGTCACATCACATTGCACAGCAAATGCTTGACCTGAAGTTTGGCTTGCAATTAAATGTACTGTTTCTTGTGCAGCATCCAGATTAATATCTGCACAAACAATCGTTCCACCGCGTTTTGCCAATTCCATAGCAAAACTACGTCCAATACCACTGCCTGCACCCGTCACGACAGCATAGGAGTTCTGTGATGGCTTTTTTGTTTTAAAGAAAATTCCCATATATTTTCTCCAATCCTTGATGAACTTAATTACGTAATGCAGGAATAAATTCTTTAACAAAATATGGTGCTAACACACCTGTTTCAGGGTTCAATAAAGTGTCTTTGTAATATTCTAAGAACTCGGTTGTATCATGGTCATTTGGATGAAAATCTGGGCGTAAGTAATCAAAAATATGTTTCACTGTACTACCATAAACACCATCTTTTAAACCAAAAATTAAACTAAAGCTGTGTGGAATATCTTTCCAATAACTCCAACTAATTAAATTAGACGGTTTACGATAAAAAGGCACAATGGTTGAAGCGACAGAAATTAATACCAAAATGGTAATTAATGCAGGGAAAAAACCTGCAATACGTAACCAATAATTATTTGATAATGTTTGGAAAACATCAAATGCAATATCTTTATGCTCAGATTCTTCTAACATATGCCACATCCAAATGGCACGTTGTTTTTCATCATGAGAACGGAAGAAAATTTCTTCATGGTTCATCATATACTCAGCTAAAACAGCAGTGAAATGTTCAATACCTGCCATTAAAGATAATTTCATAGGCTGAGGTAAACGATTAAAACCATAATCAAAAACTTTACTCGCTAAAAAACGAAAGAATTTTACAGGTAGATCAATTTCCATATATGCATCATTCATTTCCTCATGCATTTTAGAATGAATAGCTTCTTGACCAATTAATGAGGTAACACGCTGCTTCAGTAAAGGGTCTTGAATAAAGTCACGATGATAACGTGCAGTATCAATCACCAAATCTTCACCATAAGTCAAAAAGATTGATAATGAAGCAAAATATGCACTCGCTAACTCTGCATCCATAAAAAATTTTGGATCAAGTTTCTGCGGCTCAAAATCAAATTTCATATGACGAATTGGAATAATAGGTGTTTGTTTTTCCAAGTCAAATGGAGAACCTGTAAATACCTTTGAAAATATAGACTTAACCGGATTAGCGAATAACATGGCGATATACTCTTTTATTGGATTAATATAAGCACAGCTTTATGTGAAGCCTTGCTCATGTTTGGAGTAAAAACTCGATTTAATGCATGAAAAATTACGCTAAGATTTATCAAACGCTATTAGCATTTCAGGTCATTCAATTTGCATTTTGTGACTTTATTAAATTTTGTCAGACAATTTTTTTAGAAATAACACCTATTAACAAATTTTGACCTCTAAGGATATTTTTAAACTGAGAATGTGTGCTTATTTTTTTATTGATAACACGTCGTTAGCTTGATAATCCCTAGTATTTAATCTTTTTTTAATTTGAAATTATAAACTTTTAATATGACATCTTGATAAAAATATCGAGTTCTCCATTAAGTCTCGCTATAATTTCAAATGCGTTAAATCACAAGGTTTATACTGTGTTCGATTTTCATGAATGGCTATATAAAGCTTTAAAAATTGAATTATTTAAATGTCGTCATTTAACTGAAGGTGAAATCCGAATTAGCCGTTCTGTTTTTGGTGATCTGATTGATTACTCAAAAGTTTTAGTCATGAATCAGCCTTATCTCCCATGGCAACCTGTCGGAATTTTAATGGCGCCCAATGGCTGCATTCATATGAAAGATGCCGATTTTTGTCATGATTTTTCAAAAGAAAGTTTATCTAATCAAGCACTTTTCATCCATGAAATGGCTCATGTTTATCAATATCAGAATAAAGTCAATGTACTACTCAAAGGTGCTATTTTACAAATCGCACTATACGCAAGTTATGGTAAATACAACCCTTATCACTACACGTTAGAAGCCAATAAAAAGTACTGGGCGTACAATATTGAACAACAAGGTGATATTGCCAAGGATATTTTCTTAAAAAAAATACCCAATATTATTTTAAATTCAGCGATGTATATAAAATAGATAACTGCTTACTTTTTACAACCCAAATCCTGCTCTTGTTTACCTAGGATCCTCTTAAAAATAAATCCTCAAAATTCTTCATTTTTTCATTAAAAATCTGTTAAATTTAACAAGATGATAGATAAGTTTTTGACATTTTTTTTAAATCTCTAGCATCTGGCTTTATTTTCGTTAAAATAGCTTAAATCTGTAGTTTTTGCCATGCAAGAAATAAAGATTTTTATCATGAAAATCATTTTTTATTTTGCGCCTTTTGGCAGTGTTTGTGAATGTTAAATTACACACAGTTGAATAACTATATAGATATAAATCAACCTGTTGTGTTCTTACTACCCTATAGGAATAGGACAAAGTTTAAATGAAAAGTTTTAAAGTTGCTCTCGCGCAATTCTCTCCACACATTGGTAATATCGAAGCAAATGTTCAAAAAATGATTGAACAAGCCAATCAAGCAAAAAAACAAAATGCAAATATTATCGTTTTCCCAGAACTTGCCACTATTGGCTATCCTGCTGAAGACTTATTGCTTCGCCCAAGTGTGAACAAACGTACAGCTCAAGCTTTTGAACAATTACAATCAGTTAAAGATATTGTGATGGTTTTTGGCTTTGTAAATGCAACTGAAGATGGTCAACGTTACAACGCTGCTGCTGTGATGAAAGACGGACAAATTCTCGGCATTTATAATAAACAAAATCTTCCAAATTATAGCGTTTTTGATGAAAAACGTTATTTTAATGAAGGTCATCAACACCTTGTTTTTGAATACTTAGGTCATAAATTTGGTGTATTAATCTGTGAAGACGTATGGTCACTCAATACTGTACAGCAACTTTCGCAGTTAAATGTTGAAAGTGTTTTAGTTTTAAATGCTTCTCCTTATGAAGTCGGTAAACCACAGCACCGTATCGCAACCCTGCAAGAATTAGCAAAACAAATGAATATTCACTTGATTTATACCAATCAAGTGGGTGGTCAAGATGATTTAATCTTTGATGGTTCAAGCTTTGTTATTAACAACACAGGTAATGTTGCTTTACGTGCCGAAAGCTATAAAGAACAACTTTATATTGTTGATTATGAAGTTGAAAACAAAGCCTATAAAGCAGTAGAAACCACGCCTGCTTTAGACACGATGGCTGAAATCTATCAAGCCTTAGTCATGTCTACACGTGACTATGTCGAACGTTCAGGTTTCCCAGGTGTGATTTTAGGTCTTTCAGGTGGAATTGACTCTGCATTAACTTTAGCCATCGCGGTTGATGCCATTGGCGCTGACAAAGTACAAGCTGTAATGATGCCTTATACTTATACCTCACAAATCAGCGTAGAAGATGCTGCAGAGCAAGCGAAACGTATGGGCGTGACTTTTGGCATCGCGGAAATTCACCCGATCGTCAACAGCTTTATGCAAACACTTTATCCATTCTTTGGTAACTCACCTGCGGATGCGACTGAAGAAAATCTTCAAGCACGTGCTCGTGGCACATTACTCATGGGCTTGTCGAACAAATTTGGAAATTTAGTTCTTTCTACAGGAAATAAATCTGAATTGGCTGTGGGTTATTGCACACTTTATGGTGACATGGTCGGTGGTTTTGCAGTCCTCAAAGATGTTTATAAAACAATTGTGTTTGAACTTGCAAAATATCGTAATAGTTTGAGTGAAACTGCGGTGATTCCTGAACGTGTCATCACGCGCCCACCATCAGCAGAACTTCGTCCTGACCAAAAAGATCAAGACTCTTTACCTGCATACGACATTTTAGATGCCATTTTGTATGCCTATATTGAAGAAGATCAAAGTCAAGATGACATTATTGCCAAAGGTTTTGATAAAGACGTGGTTGAAAAAGTGATTAAACTCGTTGATCGCAATGAATACAAGCGCCGCCAAGGTGCAATTGGACCACGCATTAGCTCACGTGCTTTTAGTCGTGAACGCCGCTATCCAATTGTCAATGGCTGGAAAGCCGGGAACTAATCCTCATGCCCTCGTTAAAGCTTTCACCAAGTTTTAGCCAAGACTTTGCTCAAGCACTTTTGCTTGAGCAAGTCCATTTCATTAAACGAAAATTACGAGATCCTCAAGACCAAAGCTATCTCCAAAACTTTATTGAAAAAGTCTACAATCATGCTGACAAAATCTATTTAAAAGATGTCATTCAGTGTCAGTCTTTGCATGAAGTTGTACAAAAATATGCATTTGAACTTAATCTAGGTGCAGATATTTTAGAGTTCATCGGTTTTAGTGCGCAAAAAATTCACCAAACTGCAACCCTAAGTGCAGCTCAATTTAATGATTTTTTATCCGATGAACATTTTGAGCTTTGGCTATACAAAATTTTAGAATTACAACAATTACGCCAATATCTACAAGAAAATTTAAATGAAAATTCACAAATTAAACTCATCAGCTTGCAGCTTGCCAATCAGATTTTAGAAAGCAATACACCTTGGTTAGATTATTTCCGTAAACTCAATGTGCGTAATCAAAGCATCGGCGGCAAAGTATTAAATTACTTACAAGATCAACAACATTCCATTGAGCTTAAATTAGAGCAACAACTTGCTACAGCAATCCGCCATCAAATCGGCAATATTATTTTATTACCCAATGACGAATTAGCAGAAATAGCCTTACAGTTGTGGTCTGAAATTAAAACTAAAACCTTACAAGAAACATTTTCTCAGTTTGAAGCCATCGACTTAGAAGAATTTTTTATTTTGGCCTATGAAACATGGAAGCATTTACGTCAAATCCCCTACATGCAAAAGATTATTCTTCATATCGTGGATGCTTTTTATGAGTATTTTAGCGAATATTCATTACAAGCACTTTTACATGCGGTCAGTTTAAGTCAGGCAGATTTGTTCAAAGAAGCTCAACGTTTTGCCCCCTTCTGTCTAGCAGCATTAGATAAAAATGGGATGTTAGATGACATCATCAGTGCATTCATTGCACCATTTTATTTAGATGAAAACACGCAGAAATTCATTGAAAATTATATCAACCAATATCTTGATAAAAACTAATTTTCTTTGATTTTATTGATCTTTTTTTAATTTTTATGCGGCACAAAAAAAGAGACCATGCGGTGAGCATGGTCTATAAAAATGGTGGCTATGACGGGACTTGAACCTGTGACCCCCGCATTATGAGTGCGGTGCTCTAACCAACTGAGCTACATAGCCTTAAACTGTGTGCGCATTATGTAAATTTTTTAATGCATCGTCAAGCACTGCAATGCACTACCGCTCATAGTTTAAACAACCAAAAAACAAATGTTTAAAATTAATACATTTTTATTGTAATGATCAGGCAAAATAAATCCAATCAATTGAATTTAGGTTTTTGATGATGAAAATTAAAATACTGATGTTAGCACTATTGATGCCGATACTGCCCGCATGCCAACTCATTAGCCCTATTTTTGTCGATTATAACGGCGTGCGTATGGATGTTGCCCGTTGGATTAATCAACAACACTTGCTCAGCATGCAACAAAAAAGAAGCCTTGCACAACTGAGTAAGGCCCAACAAAAACTCGTTCACATTGAACAGATTCAAGAGAATCAAAAGCTCGACATTGCTAAAGAAAATAGCATTGCGCTACAGTGTGCCCAGCAACATCTCAACACACATAAAATTCAGCAATTACAACAACAGGTGTTTGATCAAAAAAACATGCAACGTATTTTAACCATCTATGATCAACAATTTCCCAAAATTAAACTTGATGCCAATAGCATTCAATGTGAATAATACCAATCTGTTAAATTAACTACATATGACTCAGCCACTTTTGCTTTTCTGCACCAATTGCTTTAAACAGGATCATGCTATCGTGAGGCGACAGGGATGTCGCCGTTAGACAAGGGTTACATGGATGTACCCTTTGTCTAACAAAGGATTTTTGTTACTTTTCATCCTGAGCAAGAACAAAGCACTACTTTGTTTGAAGCGCAAGAGTAAGGCATCGTCTACGCATAGAAATTTAAACTTTTCACTGTAGGATAAGGCAATGCAAACTTTAAATTTATATTAATTCACTTTTACTGAATGGTATAATTTTCTCTTCAAACGATGGGATGCAAATATTTTTTAGATTTACCTACCTTCGCTTATTTGCATCTTCTTCATTCCAAATGCTGAAAAACTTTTTCAATTCATATTTTTGATGAGCTTAGATTTTGCATCATAAAGATCATAAGGTAAAATTCCTCATAAGACGATTCCCAACCATAACAATACTGATTTAATACCTGAATTTTCTGTTCTGTTAATTTTTCAGCCAACTCATATAAAACAGGACCCAAATGGTGGCACAATATACCCGTTGTGCTTGTGTCATCGTTTTTCTCATCTTTTTTTATTTCATTTCGTATTTTATATAATGAATCATCAAACAATAAGATATTAGGTGAAAAAATCCACCTATCAAAAAATAACAGATAAAAAAACAACTTGCCCATGACCGTGCTATAGGACGTTATTGTGCATTACAGCAAATTTCTATGAAAAAGCTCAATCTGGTTGATCAACAATTTTTTGCTTTGCCTCAGCAGCAAAAAATCTCCATGATTTATATACGCTTCAAACACAGATGCAATTTCATCTAGAACAAGAAAACTACCAAAATAAATTTTAGTCAAGGAGCTGAGCAAGCAAAGCCATTCATCACACCCTAATTTCAATTCAATGTTAATGATGATTCAATGAAATGGTTATATTCACAAAAATGTACTGATCCATTAAGCTATCGCACAATTTCCATATATTCTAACAATTTTATTTTTAATTAAATTTAAAGGGATCTCGTTTGTCTTCTTCAGCTCAAGCATATATTGCAGGTTTTTGGCGCAGATTTTTCGCGTTTTTCATTGATAGCATTCTCGTTGGTATTTTCTGTTGGGTTATCGCAAGTGTTTCAGGTAATTTATTATTTAAATTCCCTATCGTCAGTATTTTTGTTGGTTATTTGATTGTCATTTTATATTTTGGTTTACTCAATAGCCATTTACATCAAGGGCAAACTTTTGCCAAACAATTACTTAAAATTCAAGTGACGCAAATCAATGGAGAATACTTAGCCGTCTTGCCATCATTGCTACGAGCTGCCATTTTATTTGCACCTACATGCTTGATGTCTATCAGCAATTATATGCCCCCAACTCTCGCATGGGGCTGTACAAGCCTACTTGCTATACTACAATGCCTGATTGTCTATTTTTATCTGTTTAATCGCCACAATCGCCGCTCAGTACATGATTTTATTGCACAAAGTGTTGTGGTTAACACCTCAGCTCAGCCAAATCAAACCGTCGCTAAAATGTGGAATAAACATCTCTATTTTGCAGGTGTCTTCGTCCTTGTCAGCTTCACTTATAGCATTTGGATGTTTATTCAGATGGGTGACTTCAGTGCTACTGAAAATCCTCAATTAAAAAGTATGCAACCAGAGATTATCTCGATTAAAGAAATTGGAGATCCAAACCCTGAATTTACATTGCGCATGTTTGAAATTCAGGTCAATGACCCAAAAACTTTGAATAATCCATTTTTTGCACAACAGTTTGTAGATAATTTACAACGTCTTCGACCTACAGCATTTGCTGCAAAGACCAATACAATGATTGTACTCATTTCAAAATTTCAATTTGGTTTAGCATCAAAAAGTCATTTCAATATGTATAGCGTTGACAAAAATGAGCAAGGACAGAACATTGCTGTTGAACAAATGTCGAGTTTGGATTTTTAAATCATAAAATTCAGATAAAAAAAGACCATGTTTTTGGAAACATGGTCTATAAAAATGGTGGCTATGACGGGACTTGAACCTGTGACCCCCGCATTATGAGTGCGGTGCTCTAACCAACTGAGCTACATAGCCTAAAACTGTGGGCGCATTATCTGTTGTTCTGATAAATACGTCAAGCACTAATTTTAAAAATTTGTTTGAAGTGAGCCGATAAGCCGGGTTCTGTCGTGAACGATCATTCCTCTAGGCGTACAATCACTCATACGCTCAAGCGACCTACCCGAATCCAGCACGGGCCGTGCCTCAGGATTCCTATTTGGTCTTGCTTCTGGTGGGGTTTACCTTGCCGTGAACTGTTACCAGACACGCGGTGCGCTCTTACCGCACCCTTTCACCCTTACCATCTCTCTTGGTTTCCCCGAAAGGAAATTGCAAAAATGGCGGTCTACTCTCTGCTGCACTTGCCGTCGGCTTTCGCCGCCCAGGCGTTACCTGGCACCCTGCCCTATGAAGCCCGGACTTTCCTCCCCTGCTTCAATCACGGAGATCTCCACAGCAGCGATCGTCTGGCTCACTTCAAGGGGCGCATGTTAACAAATTTTTGTGTTAATTGCTCGCACTTTTTTGAGCAATCAGTTTTTTATATTTGTCCATCAGTTGTTCTTCGCTTTCCACATGATCGGGATCGTTTGGAATACAGTCGACTGGACAAAATAATGCACACTGCGGCTGGTCGTGATGCCCCACACATTCTGTACACAAGTCAGGATTTATTTCATAGATGAGCTCACCCATAAAAATCGCCTCATTGGGACAAACAGGCTCACACACATCACAGTTGATGCATTCATCAGTAATAATTAAAGACACTCTACCAACCTTGTTGAATTTTGTGTGCAAAGGCATTGACCACACATTGTGGTACAAACTTATGCACATCACCTTTTAAACGTGCAATTTCCCGCACCATTGTCGATGAAATAAATGAAAATTGTTCAGATGGCGTCAAAAATACTGTTTCAAAATGATAATCAAGCTGGCGGTTCATATTTGCTAACTGAAACTCATATTCAAAATCTGAAACAGCTCTTAAACCACGCAGAACAGCAGTGGCTTTTTGCTCATTAAAGAAATTCACTAAAAGTCCATCAAATCCCACAAATTCAACATTGGGTAAATGACGTAATGATTCTTGTGCTAATGCCACACGCTCTTCTAGAGTAAATACAGGGTTTTTATGATGTCCTATTGCAATTGCGACCACAACCTCATCAAACATTCGTGAAGCACGGGCAACTAAGTCGACATGTCCATTGGTAATAGGATCAAATGTTCCAGGATAGATGACACGAGTTTTAGACATCCATTTTTACTCTAGTTGTTTATGTAGATGCATAGTTTAACAAAAACTTATTTTTAAGCGAACTATCTCAATGCAAATGAAAGCACTTCACCTACAGCCAAGTTTGAGGCAAAATAAGATTAATCTTGGAAATTTTGAATTATGTCTAAAAATATTGTAGTTAAAAAAAATAATGGTGGCACCATTGCACAGAATAAACGTGCTCGCCATGATTATTTTATTGAGGAAAAATTTGAAGCAGGTTTGGCTTTGCAAGGTTGGGAAGTCAAGTCTTTACGCGCAGGTCGCATGACCATTACAGAAAGTTATATTATTTTTAAAAATAATGAAGCGTTTTTGTTTGGCTCACAAATTCAACCCCTTTTGTCAGCATCTACGCATGTGGTACCTGAGGCAACACGTACACGTAAGTTATTGCTGTCTAGACGTGAAATTGAGAAACTGCAAGGTGCAGTGAATCAAAAGGGCTATTCTTGTGTGCCTTTAGCCTGTTATTGGAAAGGTCATTTAGTCAAAATCGAAATCGCTTTAGTGAAAGGTAAGCAACTTCACGATAAACGTGCCACTGAAAAAGACCGTGATTGGCAACGTGATAAAGCTCGCATCATGCATAAATAAAAGCGGTAAAAAAACCTCCAAATTGGAGGTTTTCTTATATCACTACTAGCAAAATTTTAGACTACCGTAGCAGTTTGGAGCAAAGTTTTGCGTGGCTAACTGTAAGTCTTTAAGTGGGAAATTAACTGTAGTATTAGGTAAATTAACATTACCTACAGTCAAATCGGCACCAAAAAGACAATTTAATACAGTACAGCTAGGAGGATTATTTGTAATATAATTACTAATTGGATTAACAACTTGCTTTAGGACATCATTGGTAATATCAATTTTTTTACTTGGATTTACACTTCCAATATCAATTGGATCTTCAATGGCTAACCACCATCCACGTTGAGCAGCAGCAGCAGCACCATTCCAAAAAATATCTTGCTTCTGCATAGAAAGTGAAAAAGGATTATTTAATTTAAGTTTATGAATGTAGCCTAAATTTTCATTAACCGTAATATTCGCTTTTAATCCTGTGATATTCCCCGTCACTCTCTTTTGTAAAGTAAGTAATCCAAAAGACTCAGTAATCGTTGCACCTAAATTCCCACCGAAATTAAGTTGATTAATATTTGCGTAACCATCAAGTTGTACACTAGATAATCTTTTACCAGATATTGTCGTACCATTGATAAAAATATCAGCTTTGGCTGAATCTAATGCTAAATTATAATCAGTTGAAGAAAAACCTAAGCGCATTGCACCAAAACAAAATATTACACAAATTTTTGCATCCACTTTACCATTAATGGACATCTGTGTATCACCATATGACATATTTCGTTCAGCCGTGTAACCTACACCCGTTGTATCTTGAATTTTCATATAACCACTGAGACTATTAATACCATTAGGTTTATCAGAATTTTCCTCACCAAGAGTTAACATCCCTAAGACTTTTTCTGCACTCAAACGAAAGCCCATGATTTCACGAGTAGAAGCTGAGTTTGGATTTTTAATCGCAAATTCAACAAAGGGATTGGTCATTTTTGCAGAAGAACTCACACGTCCTTCTCGTGTTTCGGCAATGCCTGATAAACTTAGATTATCAATATCAAGATCACAGCCACCTGCTCCATTGATACCACCACAGCCGAGTTGTAACTTTTTAATATTGGCATTTAATTCAAGTTCAGCTTCCATACCCAATTTATAAAAACCAATATTTTGTGATGCCATGGAAGAATTTGCTTTAGAAGGGTCTGTATAAGTCAAATTCATAAGTGCCTGACCTTGCACTTCAGAAAGTTCTGCATCAGAAAGAGGTTTGAAAGTAGTGTCATCTGCACAAGCTGAATCTATGGTCAACATAAGCAAAGCACCAGAGATGACCAATCTCATTTTAGTCATTACAAATACTCCAAATTTTTATTTTATTTATGGCGTGTAGATTCCATCAACACGTTGAAGCATTATGCATTAAAACTAAACAAATGAAAGTTAATAAGTTTACATAAATCATAAAATTTGTTTACTTTGCGGTATATTTCACATTTATTATTTTTTAACCGTTTGTTTAAATAAAAATTTACTTAATTATCTTCATTAACAATAAAGCAACATATTCACCAAACCAGATCGCTGTTTGCAAATCTCCTTTTGGGGGTGTGACATCTACAGGTGCATTATCAGATTGGGTCATTAAGCCCAAAAAACTCGACATACGGTTTAAATCTTCTGTGCCACGTCCTGTTGGCATCATCGGTAGACCTGTCCATAACATGCCATGTTGCATTGCAAATAGATTGATCTGTTGCAGGACGGCAAGTTTGTCACCACTAAGTCCGCCGCCATTGGTAAAACCTGCTGCAAGTTTGCCTTGCCATGCACGAGCCAACCAACGTTTAGAGGATTGTTCCATGAACAATTTTAAGCCTGAGGTGAGGTTGCCCATATAGGTTGGGCAACCAAAAATAATTCCATCTGCTTGATCTAATACGTCCCAATCAATATGTTCAATATTCATCAAATGAACAGCAACCTCTACTTTGGCTGCACCTTGTGCAATATGCTGTGCAACTTTTGCAGTGTGTCCATAGGGACTATGATAGACAATAGCAAGGGTTTTAGCGTTCAAAGACATATCAATAAAAACAAAGGGATTTACTCAAGTTTACATGAATTACTGCATAAAGACGAATGTCGCCATACGTCCAGTTTTGGCATTTCGGCGATAAGAGTAAAAGTCCTGATCTTGTAAATACGAGCATTGCTCGCCGCCCAGCACCTGTGTGACACCATTTAACTGGAGAATAAACCGTGCAATAGCATAGAGGTCGGCATAATATTTTCCGTCTTGCTCGCCATCTTTAAAGGCAACTGCAAGCTCTGGATATTTATCACAAAAGGCCGCTTTTACTTCTGCACCAATTTCAAAACATGGCTGACTGATTGCCGCACCTAACCACGCCCAAGTTGGTGGTGATAGCATCTCAGCAAGGGTATTTTCAATAATGCCACCTGCTAGTCCACGCCAACCTGCATGTAAGTTCGCAATCTCTGTACCCTCAGCATTGCCGAGTACTACAGGTAAACAATCCGCTGTCATCATCATCAAGGCATGGGCTTTTTGCTGTGTGACCAAGCCATCACCCACCAATGCTTCAAAAGGCATCTGTTGATTGATGGTGTGGCAAATCGTACTGTGAGTTTGCGTCATCCATGTGATTTTATCCACACCGAATTGCGCAAACTCATCCAATAAAGTCATACGATGCTTTTGCACACGTTTCGGGTCATCATTCACATGCAATGCCAAGTTAAATCCCACAAGCTCAGGCGTTGCCGAAGGCAAAGCGTTGTCATGCTGTATATGTGTCTGTCCAACACATACACCTTGAGGTAAACCTTGAATAAATTGCATGTGATTTTTCCTTTATCGGGTAATTAATAGGCTTTATTTTCAGTACGTAAAACTTCAACCAAAGTGGTGAAATCTGCTGGCCACGGCGCCTCAAACAACATCTCTTCTTTGGTTCTCGGATGAACTAAGCCTAATTTTGCCGCATGTAAAGCTTGACGTTTAAAGCCACGTAAAGTGTCTGTGAGTAGCTCAGATGCACCCGCAGGTACTTTAACACGACTCATATACACTGGGTCGCCCACCAAAGGAAAACCAATATAAGTGAAATGGACACGGATCTGATGGGTACGCCCTGTTTCCAATTGTGCTTGTACACGTGTGAAATGTTGAAAACGTTCTTTCACATTATAATGGGTCACTGCATCACGCCCACCTGGAAGGATCGCCATTTTTATACGATCAACAGGATGACGTTTAATTGGCTCATCAATGGTGCCACCTGCAATAATATTGCCATAGCAAATCAAGTCATAAATACGATAAACAGATTTTTTTGCCAGTTGTTTACTGAGCGCAAATTGTGCTTCTAAGTTTTTTGCAACCACCAATAAGCCACTGGTGTCTTTATCGATGCGATGCACTAAGCCTGCACGGGTCAGTTCGGCAGATTTTGGATAATGATAAAGCAAGGCATTGACCAAAGTTCCATTTGGATTGCCTGCACCTGGGTGAACAATCATGCCCACAGGCTTATTAATCACGATAATATCTTCGTCTTCGAAGACAATATCTAATGGAATATTTTCAGGTTGTGCAGAAGTTTGAGCCTCAAGCTCAACCTCTAAAGTGAGTAATTCATTGCCTTCGCATTTGTACTTTGGCTTAACAATGTTACCATTTACCAACAAATGACCATCCTTCAACCATTGCTTGAGTTTTTCGCGTGAAAATTCACTCCAAACGGTGGCTGCAACTTGGTCGATGCGTAGACCTAAATAACTTTCATCCAATTGAAATTGCAACGATAAACGTGTTGCAGTTAAGGCTGAAGTATGATTATCTGCATCCTCAGAATCTTCAAGTAAATTGAAATCATTTTCTGAGAAATTAGAATTAGAAGATTGTGCTGAAGTCATTTGCTCATTCGGACAAAAGTGGTTTAATAGTGCAATTGTAGCCTATTGCCCGTATAAACAGAGGAATTTTTATGTCGCTACCACGTTATAAAGTTACAATGCTTGCTTTATCTTTAAGCATCGCAACGGCATTTTTAGGCTGTAGCAGCAATCCAAGTAAAAAAGAAGTGGTTGATACTGGTCCTCAATCAAGCGAGCAAAGCTATTACAACAAAGCAATGAAAGCCTTAGACAAAGGTCAATATGGCGATGCTGAAAAGTCATTACAAGCGATTGATACCTATTACCCGACTGGACAATATGCGCAACAATCGCAATTAGAATTAATTTACACAAAATTTAAACAAAAAGATTATGAGGCAACCATTGCCCAAGCTGAGCGTTTTATTCGCTTAAATCCACAACATCCAAATGTAGATTATGCCTACTATGTACGTGGTGTCGCGAATATGGAAATGAACTATGACGGCATCATGCGTTATACCTCATTGAAACAATCGCATCGTGACATTAGTTATTTAAAAGTGGCATATCAAAATTTTGTCGATTTTATTCGCCGCTATCCAAGTAGCCAATATGCAGTAGATGCTGCACAACGTATGAAATTCATTGGTCAAGAATTGGCTGAAAGTGAAATGAATGCAGCACGTTTCAATATCAAACGTAAAGCATACTTAGCAGCCGTTGAACGTGCACAATGGGTGATTGAACATTATCCACAAACACCTCAAATTCCAGAAGCTTTAGCGACTATGGCATATGGCTATGACAAACTTGGGGATCAAGCCACTTCAAAACAATATATTGATATTTTGAAGTTAAATTATCCAAACTTAGTGAAGTCAAATGGCGAAGTAAATCTAAATGCTGCACGTAAAGACGGTAGTTTATTGAACCGTGCAACCTTAGGTATTTTTGGTCGTGGGGAAAAAACTACAGGTTCTGCCGAACAGAATGCTAAAAACATACAGCAAGACACTGCCGCAGAAGACAAACCAAGTTGGTTAAATCGCGCAACCTTTGGTTTGTTAGACCGTCCAGATCGTAAAACGTCAGGCGAATATGCCTCTGCAAATGAAAGCTTATACGATGGTCAGCGTACACAACCTGCCCAACCCCAACAATAAGTCAGCCGATCACAACAAAGGCAGAATTTTTATTCTGCCTTTTTTATGTGTAAGCAAATCCAATACACATATACGCTTTGCCAAATCTAAGCTAAACTTGTCGACCCACTTATTTTTTATTGCCGATTTGGCTTGTACTTATGGCTATTCCTCAGCATACGATTGATCAGATTTTAGATCGAACCGACATTGTCGATTTGATTGGTCAACGTGTGAAATTGAAAAAGACAGGTCGTACCTATTCAGGTTGCTGCCCTTTTCATCAGGAAAAATCACCCTCTTTCCATGTCTATCGTGACAAACAATATTTTCATTGTTTCGGTTGTCAAGCCAATGGGAATGCCATTCGTTTCTTAATGGACATTGACCATCGTAATTTTGTCGATGTCATGAAAGACCTTGCCAGTCAAACAGGTATCGAACTACCTAAAGACAACCAAGACAATAAAAAACTGTCATATAAGCGTGAAGCAGCAAAACCACAACCAAGTATTGAACATAAAACTTTAGATCAACCGAGTATCGTTCCGAGCACAGATAACACAATGCCTATGGATATTGATCCATTTGAGGCATTCAATCAGTCTCCTGACTTTGAAAACTTTGATCCAACACAGTTTGATCATTTTAGCGATGAACAAATTCCACAAGATGGAAATTTATATGATCTTTTGGAAAATATTGCCCAGTTTTATGAAAAACAACTCCCACATAGTAAAAGCGCACAACATTATTTTAAGCATCGTGGTTTAACCAAAACCACCATTCAGTATTGGCGTTTAGGCTATGCACCTGAAGATTGGCAACATTTAGAAAAAGCTTTTCCGCAAGATATTGAAGGCTTAAAACTGCTTGGTCTCATCCGTACCAGTGATAGTGGTCGTGACTTTGACTTGTTGCGTGACCGAGTGATTTTTCCAATCCGAGACTCCAAAGGTCGTGTGGTCGGATTTGGTGGTCGTGCACTGAATGACGAGATTAAACCCAAGTACATCAACTCACCTGACTCCGAAGTATTTCATAAAAATCAATTGCTCTATGGCTTATATGAAGGTCGTAAAGAGCGTGCACAAGATTGGCTGATGGTCGAAGGCTATATGGATGTCATCGCCTTACAGCAATATGGTATTTCGGGTGCAGTCGCAACACTTGGAACAGCAAGTAATGCTGACCATTTGGGCATTTTATTTAAACAAAATAATCAAATCACTATTGCTTTCGATGGTGATGCCGCAGGTCAAAAAGCCGCACGCCGAACACTAGAAATCGCGTTACCACTACTCAATGATGGGCGTGAACTCAAGTTTTTTGTTTTACCCAAAGAACATGATCCCGACTCTCTGATCCGTAAAGAAGGCATGGAGACTTTCCAACGCTTGTGGCAAAGTGCACCGCTGTTGTCTGATTTTTTGTTTGCGTTACTCAGTCAAAATTATGCCATTACCACACCCGAAGGTAAGAGTCAGGTGATGGCTGAACTCAATCAATTGGTTGAGTTACTGCCCAAGCAAGGCTCATATCGTTATTTATTACGTCAATTTTTCCGTGAAAAGTTAGGCTTTAATAAAAAATGGCAGCCACAAATCAGTTTAGATGCCTCTTTGTCTTTTAATATTCGCACCAAAGATGAAGACTTTGCTGTGGCAATTTTGATGCAACACCCCTTCTTATATATTCATTTTGAAGTGTTACGTGCATTTATTCAGTCCGATGAATTACTTGCCAAAGTACTTGCTGTATTCGACATTATTTTTGATGACCTACCTGATGATCAAGAACTCGCAACTTATTATATTTTAGGCGCTTGCAGTGCTTATCATTTAGAGTTGGCTGAAATTATGCAACGCACCAATATTCAAAACCTCATTGAAACACCTGAACTTGCTGACAAAGTTGCCGCTGAATACTCTCTTTCTTTGCAAGAAAAATATTTACGTCAGAAAATGAAAGCGCCTGCATCCTTAAGTGAATCTCGTAATCTACGTCAACAACTCAATGAATTGACCAAGAAAATTAGTTTAAAATTGGTGCATAGTTAAAAATAGAACTGATCCAAAATTTACTCATCATTCAGGCTTTCAATCATAAAAACCAACTTTATTTTTGAGTTAAGAATTCACTTTACGACCATTTGCGAAAATATCCTGAATATTTTCTTTCAACCAATCAAAATGCGAAGGATCTTCATCTTTGGCAGCATTGCGTAGCAAAATAGAGGTTGGATGCAACAATTTTTGTGTTAAACGATGATTAAAATCTTTTAACACTTGTTCAGCATTTTCACCTGACTGAATACGCTGTAAAGCATATGATAATTCAAGCCGACTCTGTTGCTCACCTTGCTGACGATATTGATGAATAGTTTCACCTGCTTTATTAATTTTTTGCTGTGTCACCAACTGCGTTACCAATTGGTTCACCATCACCTCTGCTTCAACAGCAGCCTGACGGCGATGGGCAAGATTTTCATCAATGACAGACTGTAAATCATCTACGCCATACAAATACACGCCATCTAAACTTTCGACTTTTGAATCAATATCACGAGGTACAGCCAAATCAACCATCAGCATTTGTTGATAACGACGTTTTTTCAAAGCCGCTTTGACATCAGCAAATGAAATCACCTGATATAAACTCCCCGTGCAACTTGAAATGACATCTGCACGGTATAAGTTTTCAGCAAGCTCACTAAATGGAATAATTTCCACTTCCACACGGTGGGCAATTTCTTGTGCCAATTTTTCAGCACGCTCACGCCCACGGTTACAAATCAAAATTTTAGCAACACCCATTTCTGCTAAATGTTTTGCAACCAAGCTGTTCATTTCACCCGCAGCAACCACCATGACAGTCAGTTTTTCTGGGCGGCTAAAGACTTGTAGTGCCAATTGTGCAACGGCATAGCCCATTGAAACTGCATGACTTCCTACAGCTGTTTCAGAACGTACACGTTTTGCTGCATAAAAGGCATATTCAAAAATTTGATTGAGTTGTTGCGAAACGGTGTCTGCATCTTTAGCCAAAGCCAAAGCCGTTTTCACTTGTCCTAGAATTTGTGGCTCACCCAACATCAATGAATCCAAACCGCTCGCGACCCGCATTAAGTGCGAAACAGCATCGCTATTCTCATAACGATATACATGATTTGACAATTGTTTTACATCAATACCATTTGTTTGAGCGAGCCACTCTAATACCATATCAGCATTTTCAGCCATGGCATAAACTTCAGTACGATTACAGGTCGAAACCACCACCATATCGTTCATTTCATGATGTTGGCACTGTTCTGCAAGCAAGGTGCTTAAGCGTTCAGGATTGAACGCAACTTTTTCACGAAGCTCTACAGAAGCAGTTTGATGGTTGACACCCAATGCAAAGAAAGACATATCAGATCATCATTTCGCTAAATTTATGTTATTGTGCAATAACGGTGTCATAAAAAGCATACTTGGATAAAGAAAAATTGCGTCAAATAAGCAGCCGCATTAACGGCACGACAATTAGGCAATATTCTACCACATTCTTACTTGTCGGTAGCATGGCTTCTAGCGCTCATATTCGAGCCGCTAGCGAATTGTATCATGCAAATTATAATACAGAAGCATTAAAACAGACCATGATTGCCGAATTTGCCTTGGCCTATCATGATACACCTACAGCTTTGCATAACTACACCGTACTTGCAATCCGTAATAATTCTACGTCTATCAAACAACGTGCACTTGATATTGCGATTGAACACAATGACCTACAAGCCGCTTTAGACATTGCCACGCATTGGGTGGTGCAAGAGCCTGATGATGTTCCTGCAAAATTTTATTTGGCACATATTGCACTCAAAGCACATGAATATCAGCTTGCTGCCGAAACCTTAGATCAGATTTTAAACATTGATGCCAATGCCGATCTAGAACAAATTTTAGCAGGTATTACCCCTGAATCTGAGGAAGATCGCCTTAACCTCCTCAACACCTTACATGCCAGTAAAGAAAAAAATAATCCTTCCCTTTTAATTCTTATCGCAGGCTTAGAAGCGCAAAATAACAATATTGAAACGGCTTTGGAAACGATCAATAAAGCCTTACGTAAACGTCCTAAAGTGACTGGTTTTATTCTCATGAAAGCCAATCTACTCATGGCTTTAGGAGATGAACAACAAACTCTAGACTGGTATGAACGCAGTAGCCGTAAGCACAAATATAATCTTGAAGTGCGCTTAGCAGAAGTACGCTATTTAACCAAAATTAATCAACCTGAATTAGCGTTAGAGAAGTTAGAAAAAATTATCAAAGTGTGGCCTGATGCTGAAGAAGCACTGTTTATTGCAGGTTTAACCGCCATTGATCTGAAAAAATATGATTTAGCTGAACAACATTTGGTCGAATTACGCTATTCAAGTAAATATCAAAATGACGCTTATTTTTATTTAGCCATCAATGCTGAACGCAAACAACAATTGGAAACAGCCAAAGCTTACTATCGCTTAGTCGATGGCAATCTTTATACTGTATCTCGCCGTAACCTGATTTCAATTTACGACAGTCAAGGTAAATTGAACGATGTTTTACGCTTTTTAACCCAAGAACGTGTTAATTATCCACAGCATGCGAGTTTTTTGTATCAAGCACAAGCTGAAATCTTAAAAAAAATGGACAATAAAAAAGCCGCATTGCGCTTGCTGAGCGAAGCAGTCCAAAATTTACCAGATGACCCTGAACTCTTGTATTCAGAAGTTCTGCTGCTTGATCCTTATCAAAATAAAGAGCAACTCGATAAAGCATTGAAGCAATTACTTCAGTTAGAACCCAATAATCCAACTTATCTAAATGCCTATGCTTACACCTTGGCATTACAAAATCGTCGCTTGCAAGAAGCACGCAGCTATGCTGAAAAAGCACTTGATTTCGCCCCTGAACAAGCGTCTATTTTAGATACTTTAGGCTATATTACATTCTTACAAAATGATTTTAGCACAGCGTCTAAGGTTCTTGGCAAAGCTTACAATATGAGTGGCAATATCAATATTGGTGTGCGTTACGCAAAATCCCTCTACATGCAAGGGGCACTTGAAGAATTTAATCAAGTGTTACAACAACTCAAACAAAATCACCCAAATGATGCTGAATTACAGCAACTTGATTCATTATTATTACCTCAACACTTAAATAAGAGTTAATTTTTTTATGCGTTTTATTGCTCAAGTATTCTTTGCCTCAATTGCAATGGCAAGTTTTACCCTGACTGGCTGCCAACAATATGTCAAAGCACCAACCACCACAACACAAGTGCAAGATGCGCAACATTTTAGTCTTGAAGGTAAAATTGGAGTCAAAACACCTAAGCAATCAGGCAGTGCATTTTATACATGGCAACAAGACAATGAAAATTTTGACATTCAACTGACGGGTATTTTAGGCATTGGTAAAACGGTTATTGAAGGAAAACCCGGTCAAGTGACGCTCAATAGTTCCAAAACAGGTGAAATTAGTGCAGAAACACCTGAAGAGTTGCTTGAACGTGCGACAGGATGGGTTGCACCCATTACCCATATTATTGACTGGGTACAAGCGAAACCTGCAACAACAACAGCCACACTACAAAAAGATTTACAACTACGCCCCATCAAAATTGAAGAAGATGGTTGGACTGTTGATTTAAGTTACAACGATGCAGCAAAGTTGCCCAATAAGCTGGTTTTAAAACAAGCGTTAGAGGCAGGTCAGGAAAATCGTATTACAATGATCATTCAAAATCGTTAATTTGCAAAAGCTTAAATTCTTATGATTCGTGTGCCTTCCCCTGCCAAATTAAATTTGTTCTTACACATCACAGGTCGCCGTGAAAATGGTTATCATGAGTTACAAAGTATTTTCCAACTCATTGATTTATGTGATTGGATGGAATTTCAACAAACCGACAACGATCAAATCATCATAGATGGTTTAAATCAGATTAATTTGGAACAAAACTTAATCTATAAAGCCACACAAATTTTAAAACCTTTTGCCCACCAAGTAGCGACAGGTTTGAAGATTAAAATAGAAAAAAACATTCCCATGGGTGCAGGTTTAGGTGGTGGCTCCTCTAATGCAGCAACCACCTTGATCGTCGTCAACCAACTGTGGCAATGTGGTTTAAATAGGACAGAATTGGCAAAGCTTGGAGTCAAATTAGGGGCCGATGTCCCCATTTTTGTCTATGGTCAAAATGCTTGGGCAGAAGGTATCGGCGAACACTTAACATTCATAGACTTAGCTCAAAAACAATACATTGTGTTAAAACCTGATTGTTTTATCAGCACTCAACTACTTTTTTCACAAAAAACATTGACAAGAGATACGAAGCCTACTAAATTTTGCGCCTATCAACAGAACTCATCTGTTTTTGGAAATAACTTTGAGCCACTTGCTCGAAAATTATATCCTGAAGTTGATGAAGCTATGCATTACTTAGATCAGTTCGGTAAAGCAAAACTCACAGGTACAGGTGCTTGTGTTTTTGTTGAGGTGACTGAGAATATGAATGTTGATGATATTTTAGCAAATTCTCCTTGTAAATCTTACATGGTCAATAGCTTAAATGAATCACCACTCGTTCATTTCACAGCATAAATGATAGGGGCGTCGCCAAGTGGTAAGGCACCGGGTTTTGATCTCGGCATCCGTTGGTTCGAATCCAGCCGCCCCTGCCATTTATTTTCAAAAAGACAGAACACCATTACTGTATTTTTTGATAGGTTAAATCATAAATGCCTTGACAAATATCAGTAAAAATATTAAAGTTCTGCCGCATTAGGGGCGTCGCCAAGTGGTAAGGCACCGGGTTTTGATCTCGGCATCCGTTGGTTCGAATCCAGCCGCCCCTGCCATTTATTTTCAAAAAGACAGAACACCATTACTGTATTTTTTGATAGGTTAAATCATAAATGCCTTGACAAATATCAGTAAAAATATTAAAGTTCTGCCGCATTAGGGGCGTCGCCAAGTGGTAAGGCACCGGGTTTTGATCTCGGCATCCGTTGGTTCGAATCCAGCCGCCCCTGCCATCTATTTTCATACATGCCAACCGCCAAGGGTGCTTCATGCCCAATCTTGTCGTTTTTAGTGGAAATGCTCATCCACAATTCGCCCAAAAAGTCGTTAGCCATTTGCATATCCCATTGGGAGCTGCTGCTGTAGGTAAATTTTCTGACGGTGAAATCACTGTTGAAATTACTGAAAATGTGCGTGGTAAAGACGTATTCATCGTACAACCTACTTGTGCCCCAACCAATGATAACCTGATGGAAATCTTGGTGATGGCAGATGCTTTGCGTCGTGCAAGTGCTGGTCGTATCACTGCCGTGATTCCTTACTTCGGTTATGCACGTCAAGACCGTCGTCCTCGTTCTACACGTGTGCCAATTACTGCAAAAGTTGTAGCAGATATGCTCACAACAGTCGGAATTGACCGTGTGGTAATGATCGACTTGCATGCTGACCAAATCCAAGGTTTCTTCGATATTCCTGTAGATAACATCTACGGTACACCTGCTTTGCTTGCTGATTTACGTCAACAACAGCATCACAACTTGATGGTGGTTTCACCTGACGTAGGTGGTGTCGTTCGTGCACGTGCTGTTGCTAAGCAAATGGGTGATATTGACCTTGCAATCATTGACAAACGTCGTCAAAAAGCCAATGAATCACAAGTGATGCATTTGATTGGTGACGTAAAAGATCGTGATTGTGTCATTGTCGATGACATGGTGGATACTGCAGGTACATTGTGTAAAGCAGCGGATGCATTAAAAACTTTTGGTGCACGTAAAGTTGTTGCTTATGCAACGCATCCAGTACTTTCAGGTAAAGCACTTGAAAACCTTAAAAATTCTGTAATTGATGAATTGGTTGTTACTGACACTATTCCTCTTTCAGAAGAAGCTTTAAAACTTGGTAAGATTCGCCAAGTTTCAGTAGCCAGTATGGTTGCTGAAACAATTCGTCGTATTAACAACGAAGAATCTATTAGCGCAATGTTTGATTCTTATCTATAATATAGCGCTAAAATTTAAAAGCCCTGCCTTTTGGTGGGGCTTTCTATCACTAGACTGGTCGAAGGTCTAGTCAATTAAACTTAAATTAGGAATGTCTATCATGGCAAACTTCGTATTAAATGCAGTAGCACGTGAAGAAGCAGTTCAAGGGAAAGGTTCGAGCCGCCGCCTTCGTCTTCAAAACAAAGTACCTGCAATCATCTATGGTGGTGACGCTGCACCTGTAGCTGTAACTTTAGAGCTTCGTGAGCTTGTTAAAGCTTTAGAAAGCAATGCATTCTTTGAAGAAGTTATCGAAGTAAACATCGACGGTAAAGCTGAAAGCGTTAAAATCCAAGCGTTACAACGTCACCCTGCTAAAAACACACCTATGCATGCTGACTTCAAACGCGCATAAGTGTTGAATGGTGTAAATGAGTGTGAGTAAACTTTCACTGATTGTTGGTTTGGGCAACCCAGGTTCTGAGTATGCCCAAACCCGCCATAATGCAGGGTTTTGGTTCGTAGAACGCCTTGCAGAACAATATGGCATCCAACTCAAAACTGATTCTAAATATAAAGGGATCAGTGGTCGTGGTAATATCGAAGGTCAAGACGTTCGTCTGTTATTACCCTCAACCTTTATGAACCTGTCTGGTCAAAGTGTTGTCCCCTTCGCCAAATTTTATCAAATCAAACCAGAAGAAATTCTGATTGCACATGATGAACTCGATATGAACCCAGGTGTCATTCGCTTAAAAACAGGCGGTGGTCATGGTGGTCATAATGGTTTACGTGATATTGTTCCACATATCGGTGCTAATTTTCATCGCCTACGTATTGGCATCGGTCATCCAGGTGCTAAAGAAAAAGTTTCTGGGCATGTCTTAGGTCGAGCACCAAGTAGTGAACAGACTTTAATGGATGATGCAATTGATCATGCTTTAAGTAAAATTCAACTTTTGGTTAACGGTGAAATTCAACAGGCAATGAATCAAATAAATGCCTATAAACCGTAAATCTCAGCCATTAAATATCAAGCTTTGTTAAACAATTTTTCTTGCCATACGCTAATTTTAAGAGCAAAATGCGCTTTTCAAAAAGCATCCATTGCAAAAGTTATTGTTTAACCACATATAACTGTCGTAGGACAACTAGGAGACGCAAGCCATGCTATCTCGTTTATTAAAAGCTAAAATCCACCGTTGTGTCGTTACACAAGCAGAATTACATTATGAAGGTTCTTGTGCAATCGATGGCATTCTTTTAGATTTAGCTGGTATCCGTGAATATGAAGAAATTCATATGTGGAATGTCACCAATGGTAAGCGTTTCACAACTTATGCAATTCGTGGTGAAGAAGGTTCAGGCATTATTTCAGTCAATGGTGGTGCTGCACTTCAAGCTGATGTTGGCGATTTAATGATTATCGCAACATTTGGTGACTTTACCAATGCAGAAGCAGATGCGCACAAACCACGTCTTGTATATGCAAATCCAGACAATACAGTCAATCACACAGCGAACTGTATTCCTGTACAAGTTGCTTAAACTAAAAATACTCATCTAGAGTTGAATTCAACCCGCCCAAGTAAGCGGGTTTTATTTTTCGTTTCATGGTTACCTTTTAGACTGACATCCACATTTTGAATGTGAAATGTCCATTTTTTCATTTTCTATTTGACACTTATTTTATCAGTTCACTTTTTAGATGCTCAGCATCAAAAAAAGAGTTTTCACCTTCCGATGAAAACCCGTGTTGATGCCCAAAACTCACCTAAATAGAAATTTTCCGAGCAGCTGGACTGTTTCCAATCTGCCAAACAAAAGGCAAAGGTGTTTGATTTACTAGCCAATCCCCAATCACTTTTTGTTTATAAATAACTGGATTATGTGAAGAAACCACACGTGCATTACGCCAGAAACGGTCTAATTGTTTTGCTGTTGTACTTGCAGATGCACCCAAAGCATTGAATAAAGATGCAGTTAAATCTAAAACCAAATCTGTAATCACCACCTGACCTTGTGATGACTCTAACTCAGCCGCATTGTTAGCTTTTTGGTCTAAAATATCATTATTTTGAAAATGACTCAGATATGCTGCATCTAAGGCTTCTGCTGCTGTTAATGCAATGGACTGACTTGCAAAAGCTTGCGCAGATGCTTTACCAATCACTTGTAAGACTTGGGGATCATGACGAACCAGATCTGCATTACCATGACTAAAAATACGAGTGCGTTGGCGCACCTCCTCTGAAAAAGTTTCAACTGCACTCAATGCGATACCTGCCAAAGTGGCTAAATGAAAGACTTGATAATAGGCTGTTTGGTATTTAAACCGCTGTTCAAATGACAAAATATGATCACGCTCAATCGGAACTTGATTAATTTTAAGTGAGCCACTGCCCGTGGTTTTTTGCCCAAATCCATCCCAATCATCTGTTATCACAATACCCTGCTCATGTGTCGATACAGCCGCAATCACATGTTGATCTAAAGTTTCATCATAAGCAAAAAGGTCGATCCAATCTGCAAAAATAGTTCCTGTTGAATAGAATTTTTCACCATTCACCACTAACCTACCTTGTTGATTTTGTGAAACACGTGTAATGACATCGCCAATTTCAACTTTACCAATTTCAGTCCATGCGTTCCCCACCAAATCACCTTGTACAAAACGCTTAAACCAAATTTCTTGGGAAGAATCTCTATGGGCAACCAAACGATCTTCCACAAAAGCAAAATGCCCACGCAATGCTTGTACAATATTTGAATCAGCCGTTGCTAATTCGATCAGTAGCTGAAATAACTGACGTTGAGATAAACCTTCACCGCCATATTGTACAGGGACACGCACAGCACCAAAGCCTGCATGCTTCAACCACTCAATTTGCTCGGTTGGTAAAATACGGTTTTTTTCTCGCTCTAAAACGCCCTCTGCAATTTTAGAAAAAATTGGACGAAACTTTTGGGCAACTTGCTCATAGTTCCCACCCAAAGAAAGCTCATGATTTTGTGTAAATGTTGTCATTGTTATTCTCCTATTAGCTCCAAGCATGACGTGGTGGTGGAATATCATTTAAATAATAATTGCCTACAATATTTAACTTCCAACGTACAGGATCATGCAAAGTATGTGTTCTTGCATTGCGCCAATGACGGTCTAAATTTAATTCTGACAAAGTAGAACGTGTACCTGAAAGTTCAAATAATTTATTGGCTGCCAATAACGCAATTTCGGTGGTTAATACTTTCGCTTCAGCATTTAACAAAGTCGCTTCATTCACATGATGCTCAGAAGGTTCGGCTAAAGCCGCATCTATTGCCAATGCAGCTAAGTCTAAAACAGCTTCAGCAGCACGTAGTTTTATTTTTAATTCGCCAATATTGGCAATGGTATAAGGATCATCTGTCGCTTTTTCTAAACCAGAATCAATCCAAGGGCGAGTATATTGGCGGACATAATCAATCGTTTCTTGAATTGCACCACGTGCAATGCCCGCATCAACTGCGGCTTGAATAAACTGAGAAATAGCACCTGCCGCAGTATGACGTTCAAAGGCTTGGTAAATAGGGACAATATGGTTTAAATCTACTTTTACATGATCTAGAGTGACAGAACCACTCACCGTTGTTCGCTGTCCAAAACCACTCCAATCATTGTTAATGGTTAACCCTTCACGATGTTGTGGAATCAAAGCAGCAAAAGGTTTTCCTTCAGAACTCACAGCAACGACAGGAATCCAATGCGCTAAAAGTGCACCTGTTGCAAAAAATTTCTGACCCGTTACGACAGCATGATCCTCCTTAAATTCAATTGTTGTGGTTAAATCCGCAACAGTTTTTGAACTTTTTTCTGAAAATGCATTACCTAAACGATGTCCTTGTAGCACTTGATCAAAGAAAAAAGCTTGCTGTCCAGGTGTTGCATCTAAACGAATATGTTCCACAAAAGCCCAATGATTTTGGGCGATTTGCCCCAATGAAGAATCAGCACTCGAAATCGTTTTCACAACTTCAGCAAGCGTTTTATAACTCACGCCTGCTCCACCAAATTGCTTAGGAATGGTAATTCCCCATAAACCAGACTGTGAATATTTTTCAATTTCGATTAAGGGTAAACGCCGTTCGTGGTCTCGAATTGCTGCTTCCTTTTTAAATTCTTGCGCCAAGTTTTGAGCAATTTGGATTGCCTCAGCATCATTTTGAATAATATGTGCTTTATTTTTTAATAAATAAAATTCTTTTGGAATATTTTCTGCTGAATTTAATTGGATATTAATCTTTGCTGTCATTTAAATTTCCATCGTTTGATTTTCTACACTCAAACTAGCACCAATATTTTTATTCGCTTATATATTAAAATAAAAAGTAATTCACTTTAAATAAAATAAAAATTAAAATTAAGTTATATTTCATTAATAATCAATATTATAAATAAAATAAATGATTTTATTTATGAATTAAATGATTAACTAATATCATTTAAAAATATTTTCATAAGTAAAAAAACAGATTTATATCTCAGCTTTAAATACAAAATAATGCGTTTATTTTTTATAAGATTAAAATATCCACTAAGATTTTTATTATTATGACCAAACAAATCCGCTTTAATGCTTTTGAAATGAATTGTGTTGCACATCAATCACCTGGTTTATGGCGACATCCGCTTGATCGTTCTACAGAGTATAAAGATCTAGAATATTGGACTGATTTAGCCAAAATTTTAGAACGCGGTAAATTCGATGGTATTTTTCTTGCCGATGTTTTAGGCATTTATGATGTTTATCATGGCAATGCTCAACATGCGCTAACAGGCGCGGTACAAGTTCCAGTCAATGATCCCTTACAGATTGTGCCTGCAATGGCAGCTGTCACCAAACACTTAGGCTTTGGTGTAACAACATCCATTTCATTTGAGCATCCCTATCCTTTTGCAAGACGGATGAGTACTTTAGATCATCTGACCAAAGGGCGTGCGGGTTGGAATATTGTCACCTCTTATTTAGAAAGTGGTTCGAAAAATCTTGGTTTAAAAACTCAAGTTACACATGATAATCGCTATGATATCGCCGATGAATATTTAGAAGTTTTATATAAGCTTTGGGAAGGTTCATGGGAAAATGATGCTGTAATACGTGATAAAAAGCGTGGTGTTTTTGCCGATTTCACTAAAGTTCATCCCATTAAACATGAAGGACAATATTTTACAGTTCCAGGCATTCATATTTGTGAACCATCACCACAGCGCACACCTGTTTTATATCAAGCAGGTGCTTCTCATCGTGGTCAAAGTTTTGCAAGTCAAAATGCTGAATGTGTATTTATTTCTGCACCCACCAAAACTGCGGTTAAACAACTTGTACAAGGCATTCGCTCCAAACTGGTCGAAGAAGGTCGAGACCCAAAATCCGTTTTAATTTATACCATGCTCTCTATTGTTGTTGATGAAACTGATGCTAAAGCTCAAAGTAAATTTGAAGAATATCAAAGCTATGGCAGTTATGACGGTGGACTAACGTTAGTTTCTGGCTGGTCAGGTGTAGATTTTTCTCAATATCAATCAACTGATCAAGTTGAATATATTGAAACCAATGCGATTCAGTCTTTATTAAATTCTTATGTTAAAGCTGACCCAAATCGAGTTTGGACGATTGAAGAAATCGCAAAATGGGCAAGTGTGGGGGGCAATGGCCCTGTGATTGTCGGTGCTGCTCATACAGTGGCAGATCGTTTACAGGAGTGGGTTGAAGATACAGGCATTGATGGATTTAATTTAGCGTATATCTTAGCGCATCAAACTTTTGAAGATGTGGTGGAATATGTTGTTCCTGAACTACAAAAACGCGGTGTCTATCAAAAAGATTATCGTGAAGGAACTTTACGTGAAAAGCTTTTTGGGCGTGGGGCGTATTTACCAGAAGAACACCGAGGCGCTTCATTTCGCTTTGAAGCGCTCAATACCGTTTAAATCCAAGATCTAAAAGATGCTGTGAATAATCAGCATCTTTTTTAGGTTAATCAATGAAATAAGCGCCTGTAAATCATTAATGACTTTTTGCTCTTTGCAAAGCATCATTCCATTGTTGCAAATGGAACTGTCGTTCATCTTCTTGCATATTGGGTTCAAATGCTCGGTCTAATTGCCAAGACTCAGATATTTCATTTAGATTTGAAAATACTCCCATTTTCAAACCTGCCATCGCTGCTGCACCCCAAGCCGTTGACTCTAAAAGTTTAGGGCGCAGTACAGGAACATTTAAAATGTCTGCTTGAAATTGCATGAGCATATCATTTTGACTTGCACCGCCATCTACACGCAGTTCTTTTAAGGGTTGTGAAATATCAGATTGCATGGCAGTCAGTACATCTGAAACTTGAAATGCGATGGATTCTAAAGCTGCTCGTGCAATATGAGATTTATTGGTACCTCGTGACATACCACAAAGTAAAGCACGCGCCTCACTATCCCAATGTGGCGCACCTAAACCCGTAAATGCAGGAACCAATACAACACCATCGGTATCTTTCACCTTACACGCCAATTTTTCGACTTCAGTGCTATTTCGGATAATCCCTAAACTATCTCTAAGCCATTGTACAATCGCACCAGCCATAAACACACTGCCTTCAAGTGCATAATTCGACTGACTTTGGCAGCGCCATGCCAATGTACTTAATAATTGATTTTGACTGTATTGAATGTCATAACCTGTATTAAACAGCATAAAACAGCCCGTACCATAGGTATTTTTTGCTGTTCCAACTTCAAAACATGACTGACCAAATAATGCAGATTGCTGGTCTCCTAAAATACCTGCAATCGGAATCTCAGCACCCAATAAACCTGCTGCCGTATTGGAAATATATTGATCTGAATCAATAATTTTAGGTAAAACAGATTTTGGAATATTAAACAACTCAATTAGCTCATCATCCCATTGCTGACTTTTTAAATTCATCAACATTGTTCGAGATGCATTACTGACTTCAATGACATGTTCTGAACCTTGCGTTAAGTTCCAAATCAGCCAGCTATCAATCGTACCAAAAGCCACATGTCCTTGCTCTGCAAGTGTTCTGAGTCCATCAATATTTTCCAATAACCACACTAATTTTCCAGCACTAAAATAAGGATCTATTCTTAAACCTGTTTTATGTTGTATTTTTTCTAAATAATTTTTTTGTAGTAAGTCATTACACCACTCTACTGCCCGCCGATCTTGCCACACAATTGCAGGAGCTAAAGCTCGACCTGTGCGTTTATCCCAAATCACAGTTGTTTCACGTTGATTTGTTACACCTAAAGCTTTGACATCCTTGGCTAATAATCGTGCAGATGCGATTGCTTGTTGTACCACAGCAATTTGAGTCGTCCAAATTTCTTGCGCATCTTGCTCTACCCAACCTGATTTAGGGGTCTTGATTTGTATTTCACGTTGTGCGGTTGCATGGATTTTTCCATGCTCATCAAAAATAATTGCTCTACTAGAGGTTGTTCCTTGATCAAGTGCGAGTAAATAGCTCATCTTTTTTGTTTTTGACCCTTGAAAAATATTTATATTAACGCAATGATGTAAGCAATTGCATCATTTCACTTAAATGTCGTAAATTCACTGCGTAATTTTCAACATGTATGTTATGATTGCATTGTTATCTAGGGGATGTTTTTGGCTTCGACGCTGATGATGAAGCTCATAGATGCATGCCGAGAGCGCATTTCCTCTCGTAAATAAAATTTGCATTTTAAATAGTCGCAAACGACGAATCTTACGCTCTAGCTGCCTAAGGGCCGCTTGTCCGCTTCACTGAATACTTGTGGTCAGTGAACCCGACCGAAGCGCACGCACACAAGTCCGTATAGAGTCAAGCCTCGGGGCTTTATACCAAACTTAGAGGATCGCGTTTTTAATCCTGTTCGTCGGGTCTTTAAGCGTTAAAATAATAGACGATATCTAAGCATGTAGTATTCTCGAGTGTAGTGTTGGCGGACGCGGGTTCAACTCCCGCCATCTCCACCAAATACCTTCCAAAACATGGCAAAATATGCCAAGTTTTAAAGATAAAAGGCTTAATTCTAAAGGGATTAAGCCTTTTTTCTTGCCTAAACATAACCAAACATAACTAGCTATAGTGTACATACACCGTGTACACTGTCTTGTACATTGCACATTTTATTGAACTCGCTGGTGTACAAGCCATGAAAAGATCAGATATAAAACGCCGTCCTCTTTCTGACACCGTACTCGCTAACCTTGAACCCGAAGAAAAAGAATATCGGGAACTAGTAGATGCGTTGAACTCATGCTCTGCATAAAGAATTAACGATACATTCATCACTTGTTCATGCAATTCGTTTGGTTTTTCACCACGAAGTAAATGTAAGAATTGCGCGCCAATTGAATCATCATCAGTGTTTTCTTCGATACGTACGCCATCGTGGCTGAAACGGTACCAGTAGCAAATGATTGCAGGTAAAGTCGCTAAAATACGGTCTGCAACATCTTGTTGTTCAGCAAATGATTTTTCAGTTTCAAGGTTACCCAACATTGAAACACCTGTCCGCATCACATCCATTGGATGTGAGTCAGCAGGAATACGTTCTAATACTTCTTTCAATGCTTGTGGTAATTGACGAAGTGATTTCAATTTTGCTTTATATGCAGTCAACTGTTCTGTTGTAGGCAATTCACCAAAGAAGATTAAATAAGCGACTTCTTCAAATTGGCAATTTTCAGCAAGATCTTGCACATCATAACCACGGTAAGTTAAGCCTGCGCCGCTCTTACCTACTGTAGATAATGCTGTTTTACCAGCTACTTGTCCGCGCAGTCCTGCGCCCGTGAGTACTTTTCCTTCAGCCATTTTTATTTTCCTTCTGTGAATAGTTTGTCTAATGTATTTTCAAATGTATGATAATCA
>NZ_JACANS010000018.1:0-68553 GCF_030329305.1 Acinetobacter sp. 251-1
TTTTACCATGGTCAACGTGACCGATTGTGCCCACGTTTACGTGTGGCTTATTACGTTCAAACTTAGCCTTAGCCATGAGTTCTTCCTTTTTAAACTACTCATGTAGGGTCACTACATGAGCACTTGGTTTTTAACTATGTATTAGTTGGGCTTATAGTAATCGAAAGATTACTCGTCGTCACCTTTTTTACCACCATTTTGGAATTTAGAAATGATGCCTTCAGCCACGTTACGTGGAGTCTCTGCATATTTAGCAAATTCCATAGAGTATGTCGCACGACCTTGAGACATAGAACGCATTTGAGTTGCGTAACCGAACATCTCAGCAAGTGGAACTTCTGCACGAATCGCTTTAGTACCACCAGGTAAATCGTCCATACCTTGAACCATACCACGGCGACGGTTTAAGTCACCCATGATATCGCCCATGTAGTCTTCTGGAGTTTCTACTTCTACTTTCATGATTGGTTCAAGAAGGATAGGATCCGCTTTCATGAAACCATCACGGAAGGCATAAGAACCTGCCATTTTGAACGATAATTCGTCAGAGTCGACATCGTGGTAAGAACCGTCGAATAATGTCGCTTTGATGCCTACAACTGGGTAACCAGCAAGGACACCATTCTTCATACGTTCTTGAATACCTTTGTCAACCGCACCAAAGAATTCTTTAGGTACTACACCACCAACAACTTCTTCAGCGAACTCGTAATCTTTACCAGCGTCTTCAGCAAGCGGTTCTAAACGTACGTATACGTGACCGAATTTACCTTTACCACCAGTTTGACGTACGAATTTACCTTCTTGTTCAACCGATTTTTTGATCGTTTCACGATAAGAAACCATTGGTTTACCAATGTTTGCTTCTACACCGAATTCACGTTTCATACGGTCAACAATGATGTCAAGGTGAAGCTCACCCATACCCGCAATAATCGTTTGACCAGATTCTTCATCTGTACGAACGCGGAATGATGGATCTTCTTTTGCCAAACGACCTAAAGCAACTGACATTTTTTCTTGGTCAGCTTTAGTTTTAGGTTCAACTGCAAGTGCAATTACTGGCTCAGGGAACTCCATACGCTCTAGTGTAATTACATGATTTTCATCACATAATGTATCACCAGTTGTTGTATCTTTAAGACCTACACACGCTGCGATATCACCCGCACGAATTTCTTCGATGTCGTGACGATCGTTCGCATGCATCTGTACAATACGACCAATACGCTCACGTTTCATTTTCACTGGGTTATAAACAGGGCTACCTGCTTGAAGAACACCAGAGTAAACACGTACGAACGTTAAGTTACCCACGAATTTGTCGTTCATGATTTTGAACGCAAGTGCAGAGAACGGAGCTTCATCAGACGCTTCACGAGAACCTTCAGTTTCGTCTTTGTCGTCAAGAATACCTTTGATCGCTTCAACGTCGGTTGGTGCAGGTAAGAATTCAATTACAGCATCCAACATACGTTGAACACCTTTGTTTTTGAATGCAGAACCACACATCATTGGCTGAATTTCGTTTGCCAAAGTACGTGTACGTAGACCGCCAACAATCTCTTCTTTAGTAAGATCGCCTTCTTCTAGGTATTTATCCATGAGTTCTTCTGATGCTTCCGCAGCAGCTTCAACCATGTTAGTACGCCATTCTTGCGCTAATTCTACCAATTCAGCTGGGATCTCACCGTATTCAAACTTCATACCTTGAGATGCTTCATCCCAGATAATCGCTTTCATTTCGATCAGGTCAACAACACCTTGGAAGTTTTCTTCTGCACCAATTGGAACAACGATCGGCACTGGGTTTGCGCCCAAGCGAGTTTTCATTTGTTCTACAGCACGGAAGAAGTTCGCACCAGTACGGTCCATTTTGTTTACGAACGCAATACGTGGAACTTTATATTTGTTCGCTTGACGCCATACAGTTTCAGACTGAGGTTGAACACCACCTACCGCACAGTAAACCATGCAAGCACCGTCAAGAACACGCATAGAACGTTCAACTTCGATTGTGAAGTCTACGTGCCCCGGTGTGTCAATTACGTTGATACGGTGTTGATCAAACTGGTTACCCATACCTGACCAGAAGCATGTTACAGCTGCTGAAGTAATGGTAATACCACGTTCTTGCTCTTGTTCCATCCAGTCAGTAGTCGCAGAACCTTCGTGAGTTTCACCAAGTTTGTGGCTTTGACCTGTATAGAACAAAATACGTTCTGAAGTTGTTGTTTTACCCGCATCAATGTGTGCAGAGATACCAATGTTACGGTAACGAGAAATTGGGGTTTGACGAGCCATGATTTCTAGCATTCCTAAATTTTGTTGTTTAAAACAGGACGCATCAATAAGTATTGATGCGTACGGATACTTAATACGGATTTAAGCGCAACTTAAATTCCCGCAAATCCCCCACTTTGGTAGAGGGCGATGTTAAATCGTGCTGCAATTCGCATTAGTATTCTCCTGATAAGGGACTGTTTTAGCCGCTTAGAAGCGGTAGTGAGAGAAGGCTTTGTTGGCTTCAGCCATACGATGCACATCTTCACGTTTTTTGATTGCTGCGCCTTTACCTTCAGCTGCATCAAGCAACTCACCAGCAAGACGTAAAGCCATAGTTTTTTCAGAACGCTTAGCAGCAGCATCTACTAACCAACGCATCGCTAAAGCAGTACGACGGGATGGGCGTACTTCCATAGGAACTTGGTATGTAGCACCACCAACACGGCGTGCTTTTACTTCGACCATTGGACGAACTTTTTCAAGCGTAGCTTCAAAAAATTCAACTGGGTCTACTTTGTTTTTTTCTTGAACGCGGTCTAAAGCACCGTAAACGATACTTTCAGCAATAGATTTTTTACCATCTTGCATTACGTGGTTCATGAATTTAGCGATTGTTTGGCTACTGAACTTCGGATCCGGAAGGATTTCACGAGCAGCAACTACGCGACGTCTTGGCATTTTAAACTACCTATAAATATGACACTTCAGGTTTATCCAGCAGCAGTACAAAGTGTCATGTACTTTTCGCTGGCCTTACTACACGTCGCTTGAATTTCACAAAATAAATGCAGAAATCAGACAAGCGAGACGATAAAGGATTGCAGTTCTATAATCTTAAGATTGAATTCTTAAAGAATTATTTCTTAGGACGTTTAGCACCGTATTTAGAACGAGACTGGTTACGATCTTTCACACCAGCACAGTCTAAAGAACCACGAACGGTATGGTAACGTACACCTGGTAAGTCTTTAACACGACCACCACGGATAAGAACAACACTGTGCTCTTGTAGGTTATGACCTTCACCACCGATGTAGCTAGAAACTTCGAAACCTGAAGTTAAACGCACACGGCAAACTTTACGCATTGCTGAGTTAGGTTTTTTAGGTGTAGTTGTATAAACACGTGTACAAACACCACGACGTTGTGGACAAGCCTTCAACGCAGGAACTTTAGATTTTTCAACTAAAGTTGTGCGACCCTTACGGATCAACTGATTTGTTGTTGCCATATGGCAATTCTCCCGTTAATAAAAAGCCTCAAAAAAAATACCGCTTTTTGAGGGCATGCAATTGTAAGTCAAGATGTAAAAATGGTCAACATTCGACACTTATCAAATATTGACCATCTATGTATTTTTTCAATCTTTTTTAGATGTTTTTTCCAACTCACCTAAAATAAATCTTATGTATGTTATTTTAAACTTTTTTATTGCGGTTAGATTTTGCTGTCGCTTCAACATTTTGCGTCACAGCTTCGTTTTCACTCGACTGATCAATGACTGTTTCTACGTCAACATTTGCCTGTGTATCTTGTGCATCTTTTGTTGCATTTTTTTCATCTGCTTGCGATTTTTCGGTCAATTTTGCTGTTTTTACAACCTCACTCGCTTGTGATTCATCAGTAGAAAGCGAATTTTCTGTGGCAACATGCGCTTTGGCTAAATCTGCAATACTGATTTCTTCCTTACTTTTAAGTTGCTGAGCCTCATCTTTTGTCAATACTTGCACATCTTGAATAACGTCATTTTCTACAGTTTCTTCAATCGCAGGAACGGAAGCTGCATCTTCTTGCTCTGGTGCTTGTAACAATAAACTGGCTTGTGTAAGTAAGATTTCTGACTTTTCAAAAGCAGCTAAAGCACTTATATTTTCTTCAGGATGTTGCGCTTGATATTGTTGCGCCCCTTTAAATACAATTTGTGCTTTTTCAGTCGCATCATCAACCAATTTCCAACTATAATTTGCACTAATTCCCATACATGCTAAGGGTGCAAGTTTAGTCACAATTTTAAATTGGGGTAGATTGTCCAACCAAGACCATTTCCATGTACCATCTTGATTACTTAACCAATTTTTCAATACATCAGATGAGGTGCTTGATCCCACTAATTGTTGAAACTGACTGACATCATGGGTTTGTAAAGTGGTGGAAAATGTTCGTACCGCAATTAACAACGCTTGTTTTTCCGCCACAGAACCTAGATCAATTTTTTTGAAAATAAATTCAACAATCTCATGATCCTCAGGCTTCAACTCAAAGCCATGTGCACGTCCTGTTTGGTAAATACTACGCAAAGCTAGTGCAATCGATGTTGGCACATCAATCGCTGAACCAATCACACCTGTTGCACCTGTCAATGCACCTTGAATAGCAGCAAGGATTTTATTTTGATTTGCTAAAGCTTGGCTAATGCGCTGTGAGCGAGCTGGATCTTGGGTGAGTTCTTTTAAATCTTTGGCACCGACTTCTTTGAGCAGCTTATCAACTGAACTACTCTCTGAAACAAAATCATTCAATTTATCAAAAAAATAGTCTGACATTTTGTCATTTAATTGTGGTGAAATAAATGAAGCTACATTATTGATTTTTGTATAATGTCGTCCTAATAACTGACTCGATACTTTGGGTAAATGTTCGCGCATCATCTGTTGCGGGTTATCATATTGTTTTTTTTCAAACATGCTTTGATTACGGGCTTTGCCTTCCACAACTGAATCTTTTGCAGGGCTTTGATTGAGCTTAGTGACAGAATTAGGCGCAACATGATTTAACATATTTAAACCTGTCGCAGTTATTTTTTTAGCGAGTCCAAATGTATTGGATAACATGCGCTTTGTCTGTTTATTATTAGAATCTGCCATTTGCACTCTACTCCACTCATTTTTATGGGTTTAGCCCAATACTAAGGATTGTGCATGATTATCTCAACTCTAATTGTGTACGTTTGACGAAAAATATAAAAAACCATAATACCGTTACACAAAAATATATACATAAGTCACAATTTGTCGCATTCATGCTAACAATGCTGGCGCTCCCTGTCATGCCTCGTTATGATGAATTATATAACTGAATATCAAGATGATTCACAATATGGATAATAATCGACAATACACCTTAAAGCTCAGTGCTGAACAAAAATATGCTAATGAGTTACAACGCTTAAAAGAAAAAGACCAAAAGCGTAAACCACAAGGTTGGCAACTTTCAGCCTATGCCGTACGGGATTTTATCTTGGGCAACGCTCAGCTCAATATTCAAAAGAAATTTTATGGCGATGATGCTTTGGTTGATCGTGCCTTAGTTACCTTAATGGGCAATCAAGGTCTAATGCTGGTTGGGCAACCGGGTACAGCCAAATCTATGCTGTCAGAACTCTTAAGTGCCGCAATCAGTGGCAACTCTCAACTTACGGTACAAGGAACCGCAGGAACCACCGAAGACCATATTAAATATTCGTGGAATTATGCCCTATTGCTCTCTGAAGGTCCTTCGGATCGTTCCTTAATTCCATCCCCTATTTACTTTGCTATGCAACAAGGAAAATTGGCACGCTTTGAGGAAATTACCCGTTGCCCGCCTGAAATTCAGGATGTTTTGGTATCATTATTGTCTGAAAAACAAATGATGATTCCTGAAATGGGACAAGATTTTAGTGTCTGCGCACAACATGGTTTTAACTTAATTGCCACGGCCAACTTACGTGATCGGGGTGTACATGAAATGTCTGCTGCACTGAAACGCCGTTTTAACTTTGAAACTGTGAAACCTATTCAAAACCGTGCCTTTGAGGTGGAGTTGGTACAGTTACAACTCAAACAACAAGTCGGTGATTTATTTTCAGAGTTAACCGTACCACCGCAAGTAATTGAGCTGCTTGTCACTATTTTCAATGAATTACGTACAGGTCAAAGCTTACAAGGTGCCAACTTAAAAACGCCTGATGCAGTCATGTCAACGGCGGAAGCGGTAAATATTGCGCATGCAGCAAGTTTACAGGCAATTTATTTGGGCAATGGCGTACTCCAAGCCGAACATATCGCACAGCAATTGATGGGTGTAGTATTTAAAGACAATCCTGAAGATGCCAAACGTCTACGTTATTATTTGGACAGTGTGGTCAAAGAACGTGCACGCCAAGATCAAGATTGGAAAGCCTTTTTTGATGCTAGCCGTGAGTTTTAACCATGGCAGAATTTCATGCAGCAGCACTGCCTGAACGACTGCAACAGGCATTTCAAGCCAAGCAAACGCTCGCCGCAGCACAACAGGTTTATTTTGCGCCTATACGTCACCATAGCCCTGCTTGTGCCTATGCCTTGCAACATTATATTGAGGCATTACAACCCACACATATTTTAATCGAAGCACCACATCGCTTTCAGTTTTTACTTGAAGCTTTATTAGATGAAAATACCCAACCCCCAATTGCAATTTTTGCACAAGCACAACAAGAAAAAGCCACTCAGGCAAAACAATCGAATCAAAACCAAGATACACAAGGCAATCAAACACCTGCACTGTTTTCAGCCTATTACCCATTTTGTGAATATTCGCCTGAATGGGTGGCATTAAAACAAGGGGCTGTACAACACGCAAAAATTGAATTTATTGATCTGTCTTGGCAAGAACAAAGTGCTTTTAAATTGGCAAATGACTCCTTAGATTGGTCTCAAAAAAATCTGATTTCTGAGCGTTATTTAGCGCATAGCCAATATATTCAAAATCTTGCACAGCAGTTACATTGTCGTAACCATGATGAACTTTGGGATCATTTATTTGAATTACAAAGTATTTCTAAACTCAAGCAAGCTGAAAAATTTTTCGAGGATGTCTTTACATGGTGTTCATTGGCACGTTTGGACTATGAACAGGATGTGCTATTACAAGAAGCATCGTTGCATCGTGAAGACTGCATGTGGCAAAAAATCCAAGCCTGTTTAAGTCCTGAGCATAAAATTTTGGTGGTCACAGGTGGTTTTCACACCTTGGCTTTGATTGAAAATTTAGCAAAAAAAGACACAGCAAAACGCTACCCTATTCAGGTCAATAAAAAAGACAAATGGCAGGAAAATGCATGGTTAATTCGTTATAGTTTTGACCGTTTAGATGCGCTAAATGGTTATGCGTCAGGTATGCCATCTCCCGCATTTTATCAACAGTTCTGGCAAGATTTGAATCAAGGACAAATCGATGATGCTCTCATTCAACAGCAGTTTTTAAAATATCTCACTGAAATTTGTCATCATTTAGAGGATAAAAAAGTTCTAGATGTCACTGCGTATATTGCGCTAAAAAATACGGCTGAACTCGCATTGCAATTGGCACATTTGCGCGGTCATTACCGCCCAAGTCGTTACGATCTTTTAGATGCTTTACAAAGTGCCTTGGTTAAAGGTGAAGTGGACGATGGGCAACAACTGTTATTTCAGGAAATTTATACATATTTAAGCGGGCAACAACTGGGGAATGTCGCTGTACATCAACACAGCCCCGCACTCTTACAAAATATTTTCAAACAAATCGAAAAATATCGTTTTAATGTCAGCGATACAATTCCTCGCCATCGAAAACTTGATATTTACCGCAAGCCTTTACAGCAAGAAATCAGTCAATTTCTCAATTTACTTGAATTTGTCGATTGTGGCTTTGCACATCGCTTATCAGGTCCAGATTTCACCCATGGCGCGGGCATGGATTTGCTATTTGAAGAATGGCGTTATGCGTGGTCACCTTCGGTTGAAGCGCGTTTAATTGAACTTGCAGAATTGGGCGATCAATTACCTCACATCGCTTTAGGAAAAATTCTCGCTTTACAGCAATATCATCAGCAAAATGGGCTCGGACAATCGGCATTTGAAACCTCAAAATTGCTGACTTTAGCCTGTCGTTTGGGCTTAAAAGAACAACTGAATATTTTACAACAACAGTTAGATGATTATTTAGAAACAGATCAAAGCTTACACTCAGTCGTGGCTGCTGCACAGCAATTGTATTATCTATGGAGTGGTCGAAAGTTATTGCAATTACCTGAACACATTTTACAGCACAGTTTAGTGCGTTCAGTGCAACAAGCTTGTTTCTTACTCGAACAACTATATGACACCCATGAAGATAAAATTGAAGAAAATTTAAATAGTTTTAAGACTTTACATCATTTAATTTTGTCAGTTTCTAAACTAAAACTGCAACAAGAAAATGATACATTACTCGACTTATTTTATCAGCATATTGAACGTCAGCAATTTGATCACTTCCATCTCAGTAAATTAAAAGGTGCTTTGGATACCCTAATGTTTCTTGATCATCGGATTGATCAAGAACAATTACAGCAGTATTTAAAAATTGCCTTTGCTGTCGGCTGTGATGCAAATGAAGCTGTGCAATATGTGCAAGGAATGTTTGCAATTGCACCTGAAATTTTTGTGCAATCCCCCATTGCCATCAGTGCTTTATATGATTTGGTTAAACATTGGCGAGAAGAAACCTTTTTACAGATTTTGCCTGATCTACGTTATATTTTCAGTCAACTCAGTCCAAAGCAAAATTCTGCTGTTTCACAAAAAGTCGCCCGTATGGCAGGACTTGCTGAAGATGTGATTCTAGATCAAGCGCACAGTCATATTAGTGAACAAGACATGTTACAGGCTGCTCAGTTAAATCAACAATTACAACAACTTTTACAGCATGATCAACTTGAGCATTGGATTACAGGAGTGGCAAAATGACATCCAACAATACCGCACCATCCGATGTAGACTCAGATGAAAATGTATTGGACAGCCTAGAAGCTGCCCGACGTTGGCGACTCATTTTAGGACGTTATTCCGATCAAAGTTTATCAGCAGCCCATTTGTCAGGTGAACAACTGAGATTAGAACGCAATCTCGATTATTTATATCAAAATGAATATAAACGCCGTGGCGTTCAACAAGGCTCTAAGCGACATGGTGGACTTGAAGGCTCACAATTGACTGCAATCAATTGGCTCAACCAAAGTCGTAAATTATTTCCCAAATCTACCTTTGAACGTATGCAAAAACATGCGCTCGAACGCTATCAACTGCAAGACTTACTTAAAGACCCTCAAAGTATCCGAGCGTTAGCACCTCATCCTGCCACAGCCAAAGCCCTGCTCAGTATGCGTGGACATTTAAGTACTGAAGCCAAAGAGGCGGTACGTGATGTGATTCGCCAAGTGGTTGAGGAATTATTACAAAAAATTCGCACGCAATTTTTGCAGTCACTACAAGGGCGACGCAATCGTTTTCGTCGTACCCATATCAAGCAAGCGCAGAATTTTGATTGGAAACGCACCATTCACACCAACCTGAAAAATTATCAACCTGAACATAAAAAGCTGATCATTCAAAATCCAATTTTTAATGCGCGGGTGCAAAAGCATTTATCTTGGGAAATTGTACTGTGCGTGGATCAGAGTGGCTCAATGCTTGACTCTGTCATGTATGCCGCAATTTGTGCCAGCATTTTGGCAGCATTACCTGCGATAAAAATCAGCTTGGTGCTGTTTGATACACAAATTGTTGACCTCAGTCATTTGGCACATGATCCTGTCGAAGTATTACTTACCGTACAACTCGGTGGCGGAACCAATATTGGTCAAGCCATGCAATATTGTGCTCAAAAAATTACGCAGCCGAATCGTAGCATTTTGATTTTGATCAGTGATTTTGAGGAAGGAGCCTCGGTTCAGCATTTGTTAAATACGACAGCGCAACTGAATGAACAAGGCTGTAAATTGCTTGGACTTGCAGCTTTGGACAGTCAAGCCAATCCTGTTTATGACAGCAACATGGCACAAAAATTACAACAACGTGGTATGCAAATCGCTGCGATGACACCTGAGCATTTAGCCACTTGGTTTGCGGAGGTGATGCAATGATTGGACAAATTTATCTGCATTATGATGAAGAAAGTTTAGCCTTACATAGCAACGCAGGCTTGATTCGTCGTGCCAAAAAGTCACTTGAAGAGGTGCAACTCATTGAAGGCAATACTGCACCTTTGCAATTTAAAGTCGAAGAATTTGAAGTATGTTTACCAGAACAAGGTATTACCGAAGCACAATGCAACTGCCCTGCTCAAAGTTGTTGCAAACATATTCTCAGCAGTATTTTTTGGTTACAGCAAAATCAACATATCACTCAAACGACCATTGAAAGCACTGAACAAAATAATACACATGAGCATCTAGAAACTGCGAAAAGTCCTGCTCGCCTTGCAGAAAATGTCAAAGCAATCGCGACAGAAAGCGTTGTCCAAAATTCAGCGTTAAACACAGTTTTAGCCCTAAAAGACAGCACATTATTTAAAAAAATAGGCAAAGCACAAACCCGTTTAGCTTTTGAAATTTGGGAAAATTTTTGTGAGAATAAAGACTCTTGTTCTCTTGAAATATCAACTGAAAAAATCAGTTTTAAAACCACATTCAGCGAAAATCCAATTTTATTTTTCCCGCCAACAGCTTTTGATGGGATTTTGTCAGATATTAACGACAACAAAAAAAACGCTGTACATTTAGCCTGTATTGCCTATGTATTTCATCTGCATGCGCCTGAACAATGGCAATGGCCAGAGGATTTAAAACAACAACTTCACCTCAATCATCCATACACTTTAACCCCTGAAGACGTTGAATTTATCCAAGAACTACAACAACTTTGCCAACACTTTATTCAGCAAGGTCTCTCTCATATCGCTAAAGAATCTGTCTTGTCATTGCACATTTTAAATATGCAAGCACGTGCGCAAAATTTACCTCGCTTGGCAACACAGTTAAGACAGTTACACGGCATGATGCAACAGTTGCTAGAAGATGACTTTCAAATGGACGAACAACAGATTTTCTCACAACTCGCCTATTTAAACGCTTATTTATTTGCCTTACAAAACAGTCAAAACCAAGCTAAAAATTTCAAGCGTCTCAAAGGCACTATGCAACGTGATTATCAAGAACAGCGTACAGAACGCTTAATTCCTTTGGGCTGTGAATGGTGGCAAACCGACAGCGGTGCACAAGGTCTAACACTTACATTTTGGGATGTAGAACAACAGCATAGCCGTGAAGTCACCCAAGCCCGAGCCAATCGTTTAGACAGCACATTTGACAAAAATAGTGTGGCACAAACAGGCATTTGGGGTACTTCTTTGGATTATTTACTGAGGCATCAGATTCAACTCAATATTTCCAAAGCAAGCTCTGAGGTCAATCTCACTGCGAGTGCAGACACTCGGTTTACTCAACTTGCAAGTTTTCAAGACCTGACGTTAGATGATTTTCAACAGTTGAATATCGGGGTTAGTCGTTGGTCTGATCTCGTTCGATATGTGCAACCTACCTCAAGTTTGGAGCAAAATCTGTATCGTTATGTATTACTACGCCACCAACAGATTGATGCACCTGAACTGAATGAACAGCAACAATGTTTTGAATGTCGTATTCAGGATGATGATGCTTGTCATTTAAAACTCACTTTACCGATTGAAATTGAATATCAAGTTCGGATTAAGCACCTCACAACCCTAATGCAACAAAATGAAAAAATTGTAGCAACACTCGTGCGTTTGGATAGCTCACAACAGAATATTCAACTCATTCCATGTAGTGTCATTTTGCAAAAAAAACAACATTTAGAAATTTTTAGTTTGGATTACCATCATCCATCCTATAAAAAAAGCAGCTTGGCAGAACTGATCACAGGGCGGATTGAAAAATTACTACAACAGAAAAAACAATGGCAAACGCAGCAGCACTATTCGGCTTTGGATATTGCCATCTGGCAAACCCAATCTGTGCTTGAGTTTTATGCCAATACAGGACGTGCTGTACTCGATCCGCAAGACAAGCTTAAATTACAACATGCTGCACAATTATATGAGGACTTGGGCTTGGCAATATTGCAACGTAGTATTCAAACAGGCATCGAAAGTGATAATTTGCCAGCGACTTTACTGAAATGGCGACATTTATTTTTACAAATACAGCGATTGTCTTCTTGCTTACCGCTATAAAATTCAATTTGGAATGATCAACCCGATGTACGACAAAACCAGACCTCTAAAAACCTAAATGAAGACATCAATAAAACACTTTTAATAAGTCAAGTTATGTCGTACAACGCCAAAAGCATGCTTCAATTCTTGTGTTATTTTTCTAAGATAGGAACATATTTTTTTAATCGACTTCACTGATCTACCCTGAAATAAAAAATACATCTTTCAAAATAGGAATTTTTATAATGCTTAATAATTTTATGTCAAAGCTTGAAACTTTATTTTCCAATAAAGTTCATCAACAAAACAATGAAGCAATTCATACACTTAATGAAACACAAAAGAATAATGTAAAAAAAGTTTTATCGGTATTTTTACCACTCAGCGAAATTGAGGAAGGCTTAGAGCAAGCAATTACCTTATTTATTTTTACAGGTGAAAACCCAGAAATATTACTCAAACTGAATCAACTCCCTGATGAAAAAGCCAGTGACTTGATCGGTAGCCCAGGTACTTATGAATGGTATTGGACAAATATCGAGCTCAACAAAGCACAAGAAAAATTAAAAAATCAATCTATTAAATCACGCCAGCAACTCAATGATGATTTATTTGATACCTTAAATAATGAACAGATTATTCGTTTGGGTAAAGTATATGAAAGTATTACCCAACAAAAAAATTATAAAGAACTGTACGCGCCCATTCCTGTGTGGTTTCACTATATTGTGGTTGATGCTTTGGTCACATTACAACAGCGTCATGGTTTTAGTGAACTTGATGCAAAAAAACCGATTAAACAACAATGGACATTGGCTAAATTAGAGCAACTTTTAGCTACAGATGAACCCACTTTGGCACAACATTTACCATTGTTTCTATTCGAACGAGTCGGTTGTAGTAGTTATTATACAGACCGTATGGATTTAATTTTTGAACTGTCTGATACAAATACTTATATCGAACAACATCTTGATATTTTTCAACAAGAGGTTCCAAATCTCAGTGTCGATGGGCAAACTGTATTTTTAGATTATTTAAAAGCTCAACCTGAGATTTTAAAGCAACTTCCTGAATTAATCGTAAAATTAACCATTGGTCGTTCTAAAACCATTCGTGATTTGGCAGTAAGTTTACTCAGCCAACTCAATGCAGAAGACAGTCAACGTTACTTACAGGACTATTTAATCCATGGTTTAAGCAAGGAACGTGGTTTTGCTGCAGAACTTTTAGCACGCTTAGGTGAACATAACCTTGCTGTTTTAGAACAAGCTCTTGAAAGTGAAAAGCAAAAATCTGTACAACAAGTGATTTTAATGGCTGTACAACGCTTAAAAGCAGTACATGAGTCTGCCCACGCTACACATATTGAAATTCCAAGTTTTAGTCCCTTGGTTGCACAGGATATTCCTTCTGATTTCATTGATGTTTTACAAGATAATTTTGATAAAATTCTAAAAAAAGCCGAACAGTCTGCTGCGGCTGAAATCGAAGAAAATAAAAATCGTAGTTATCGTTCAGATTGGGCGCAAAAAAATTTAAAGCGTTTAAAAAACGTGAAAATTAGTAATTTTAAAGTGTTGTTAGATCAGGTAAATGGTCAACCCTCCCGAAAACCCTCTGAACAAGATACTCAGATCATCACCTATCAAAAAAATATACAAAAATATCCTGAATATTCACTGATTCATGCAATGCGCATTCATGTTTCTCGTAGGGCGGATCAAACGATCAGTTGGCGCACCATTTTTGAGGATGTACCACCTTCCCTATATGCGAATGTAGAGTTACGTCAAATCAACCAAGCACTCCAAGATATAGGATGTAGCAATACTGAGCGTCAGATCGCACAAGGTATGTTAATGTCTTATTGGAATAATTTAGATGACTATATCACCGAGCCACAACAGATTTGGCCTTTTTTTGCTGAACATCCTGAGTTTATCAGTGAAGCATTGGGTTTAAGTCCATCTTTAGAAGAAAGTGCCTATTATCAATTTGAAGCCATCAAAGCGATTAAAATTTTAGAATATTTCCCAAGCATTCCACAGCAATTTATTCCCCGTTTACTTGAATATGCTTTAGGGGAAAATAAACGTCTGCGTTTCGACGCACAGCAAGCTTTACAAACGTTGCCAGAAATTCATTTACGTGCCATTGAAGCTTTAGACTCAGGTAAACAGGAAATTCGCATTACTGCCATTGAATGGCTCGCACGTTTACAACGTCAGGAAGCTGTTAAACCACTAAACGCTTTACTGAAAAAAGAGAAAAAGGAAATCGTTCGTGCCGCCCTACTCACTGCTTTGGAAAAATTAGGACAAGACATCAGCCCTTATTTGTCTGAAAAAGTGTTACTTGCTGAGGCTCAACAGGGCTTAAAAGCGAAGATTTCCAGTAGTTTTACTTGGTTTAATGCCAAAACTTTACCTGAATTATCGTGGAAAAATGGTACAACTGTAAAAGCCGAAATTATTCACTGGTGGGTGGTGTTGGCTGAAAAACTTAAAGACCCAAAAGCCAATGCACTTTTTCAACGTTACTTAGATTTACTTGATGAAAAAAGTCAGCAACAGCTTGCCAACCATCTATTACATCTTTTTATTCAACAAGATACTTTATCTCCTACTTTAGAACAAGCGATGGAGGTCGCAACCAAAGAAGCACCACAACGCCTACAAGGCTACCGAGACAGTTATCAACATTATGGACATAAATACCCTGAATATTATGGGCATTATGCAACCATTACACTTGAAGAAGTCATTGAAGAAGTTAAGCGTCAACAACTGTCAATTTATTTAGGTTCAGCGATTAAAAGTAAAGGGATGTTGGCACTCACTTATCCCGCACAAGGTAGTTTTGCAGTCAAACAACTACAAACTTATATGAAGCAGCACTACCCTCGCCGCTCACAAATTGAAGCGATGATTTCAGCATTATCTCTCAGCAATGATCCATTAATCATTCAATTACTATTATCATTATCACGGCGTTATCGCACGACCTCTGTACAAAACTTAGCGACCGATTTAGTCACAGAAATTGCTGAACGCAATCAATGGAGTAATGATGAATTGGCTGACCGCACGATTCCAACAGCAGGATTGGATGAAAATGGTATTTTAACCTTAGAATATGGCACACGCTTATTTACAGCGATCGTCGATGATAAAGACAAATTTGTATTAAAGAATGAAGAAGGTAAAGTGGTCAAAACCTTACCTGCAGCGCGTCAAAATGATGATGAGAGTTTGATTAAAGAAGCAAAAGCATTATTCAGCAGCAGCAAAAAAGAATTTAAACAGGTCGTTGACATGCAAACAGGTCGTTTGTATGAGGCAATGTGTAGTGAACGCCAATGGAATGTTATGGAATGGCAAGAATATCTGTTTCAACATCCAATCATGCAACGTTTAATTCAACGTTTAGTTTGGCTCGAAGTCACTGAATCAGGTGAAAAAATCGCGTTCCGTCCAAGTGATGATGGCTGCTTACTGAATCTAGATGATGATGAAATTGAACTTAGTAACACCAGCAAAATTCAAATTGCACATGCCGTGATTGTCGGTAAAGATCATGCAGATGCATGGATGGCACATTTTAAAGACTACAAAGTCAAATTTTTATTTGAACAAATGAGCCATCATTTACCTGAACTCACCGACCCCAAAGCCAATCAAATCGAAGATCGTAAAGGTTGGATCACAGATACTTTTACTTTACGTGGTGTCGTCAACAAACTCGGTTATCAACGTTCAAGCATTGAAGATGCAGGCTCATTTGACCGTTATAGCAAATCATTTAAACAATTGGGTATTGATGTACAAATCGTATTTAGTGGCAGTTATGTCCCTGAAGAAAATATTCCTGCGGTTCTGTATGACTTAGAGTTTGATCAACTCGGTAGCCGTTCTTGGAACTCAAATCGTCTACCCTTAAGTGAAGTTCCGCCAATTCTACTGGCTGAAAGCTACGCAGATTATTTGAAAGTTGCAGATGCATGTCGTGGTTTTGACCCTGAGTGGGAAAAGAAAACGCCTTGGTAAAACAAGTAAGATTTTCTCAAAGCTGCTCTTTTGTGAGATAAATTTGAGTAGCTTTGTCTTATTTTGCAAATATTTTACTTTTCATATTTATTTTTAAATACGGCAAAAGTAACTTGTAGCCAAGGATTGACCAAAAAGTCAGAGGATCAGGTAAATAAAGTCAATCCTTGTAGAATCTATATCTTTCGCCATTGCGATAGAAAACTAAAAACGCTTAAATGAGCCCATTGTATCGCTTATTTTAAAATAAAGGACTTTGTATGAATCGTCGTGTTGTGATTACGGGTATGGGTATTAACTCATGTATCGGAAATACATTAGAAGATGTGACCCATTCTTTACAAAATGGAATTTCAGGCACACGTCATAACCCGACTTATGAAGAACTCAATTTTAAAAGCCATGTCAGTGCTGCGGCTGAACAAGATTTTGACCATATTGACCGTAAACTTAAACGTTTCATGGGCGTATGTGCAATGTATGCCTATAATTCTGCGGTCGCTGCGGTTGAACATGCAGGTTTAACTCCTGAACAATTGGGTGGCAATCCACGTTATGGTATCGCAGGGGGTTCAGGCGGTAACTCAACTGCCTCTGTTGCTGAAATGATTAAATTACTTGAAGAAAAAGGTGCACGTAAAGTAGGACCTTTCTTCGTTCCACGTAATATGTCAAATACCATTACTGCAAACGTCGGTGTAGCCTTCAAATTACAAGGTGTTGCACACTCAATTACCAGTGCTTGCGCAACTTCTGCAGATGCGATTGGTTATGCATATAACCTGATTCAATTGGGTAAACAAGATTTAATGCTTGCAGGTGGCGGTGAAGAAGATCATTGGTCACAAAGCTTATTATTTGATGCGATGGGCGCACTGTGTTCTAAATATAATGAAACACCTGAAACAGCATCACGCCCTTATTCTGCTGACCGTGATGGTTTCGTGATTGCAGGTGGTGGTGGTTTCGTGGTTCTTGAATCACTGGAACATGCTCAAGCACGTGGTGCAAATATCTTGGCTGAAGTGGTTGCTTATGCTGCAAACTCTGACGGTGCTGACATGGTTGCACCATCAGGCGAAGGTGCGACACGTTGTATCTTGATGGCACTTGATGAAGCAAAGCAACACGGCGTAGAAAGCATTGACTATGTAAATACACATGGTACATCTACACCTGCAGGTGACGTAACTGAGTTAAAAGCCATGGAGCGTGCTTTTGGTGAAGGTCAAGTTCCACCATTGAGTTCAACAAAGTCAATGACAGGTCATAGCTTAGGTGCTGCGGGTGTACAAGAAGCCATTTATTCTGTACTGATGATGCAAAATGACTTTATTGCACCAAACATCAATGTCACAGAATTAGACGAAGGTGCAAAACCATTCGACATCGTACTTGAAAAACGTGATGCAAAATTGAATACTGTCATGAGTAACAGTTTCGGTTTTGGCGGTGTTAATGCATGTCTCATTTTCAAAAAATGGGAAGGCTAATTTGAAAATGGTTGATCTATTACTCCAATAGGTCAACCACTTCCGCACTGCCCTTTACATAAGGGTGATTTGATGGATGCTCCTTCTGATGCTTTCCTCTGGGTAAAAGCATTTCATATTATTGCAGTGGTCTGTTGGTTTGCTGCATTGTTCTACCTCCCACGCCTCTATGTTTATCATGCGATGAGCGAAGATCAGCTTAGCCATCAACGCTTTGAAGTGATGGAACGCAAATTATATCGAGGCATCATGTGGCCTTCGATGATCATCACACTGATCACCGCCCATTTCCTCGTGGATTGGGGGGATGCAACACGTCATTATCACGAAGCACTGTGGTTCTATCTGAAAGTAGGCTTAGTGGGTTTATTGGTCATTTATCATTTTGTTTGTGGTTATTACCGTAAAAAACTCATTGGCAATGCACATTACAAATCACACAAATTTTGGCGTTTTTTTAATGAATTACCCACCTTAATTTTACTTGCTGTGGTTATTTTAGTGGTGGTTAAGCCCACATTTTAAGCCCCCATATTTTAAAAACCTCCACACGGAGGTTTTTTAATTTTTTGGCTTATATAAAATTTCAAATACCCTAAATATCCATTGAGCAACTTATTTTTAACAATCCTTTTTATTGGGAATATTCACCACCACAATGCAATCAGCGCACTAATGATCACGAAACCCAAAAATGTACTGATCATCAACGGTGTTAAGGTTTTTTGATCTTGCAACTGATAGGCTTGTGAGAAAATAATAAAAGCCGCAGGCATCGGTAAAGCCGCAATAATCGTACCTGCATAAAGCATTTCCTGACTGACATTTGGCATCCAAGACAAGCCTGTAAATACTGCTAATGGCATCATGATCATTTTAGCAAACACCAAAAATACACTTTCCATATCAATTTTTTGAATCGATAAACCCACCAAACCACCACCAATAACAAAAAGTGCAATGGGTGAAGCTGTTTTACCTAGCAAATCTAATGCTTGATGCAGTTGAGTGGGTAATTGAATCTGAAAAAATGCAAAACTCAAACCCAAGATCACCGATAAAATCACAGGATTTTTTAATAACTTAAGTAAAGTCTGACGGAGTAATAATCCAAGATTTTGCTGTTGCTGCAAACCCATTTCAGCCAAAGCCAACACCATCGTCACTATGATGACATTTTCCACAATCAAGGTTAACGAGATATAAACGGTCGCCTGATTTCCCATCAGCAAGGTTAAAATTGCAGTCCCAATAAAGCCCGTATTTGACATTGCACCGCCCATCGCAAATACCGCAGCATGGCTAAACCGATGTTTAAAAAAGTAATAAAAAACCAGAAATACAGTCAAATATAAGAGAAAAGACACAGTCGCATAGACAAAGAAATAGCTTGGATACCAAATTTCATGCAAATCTTTAGAAGCCAAAGCCACAAACAATAATGCAGGAAGAGAAATGCGAATCACAAAAGCACTCAGTGCTGAAATTTGTGCTTTATCAATAAGATTGATTTTTACACTCAAATATCCCAAAAAAATGAGGATAAAAATAGGTAAAAGCACTGAAAGTACCATTGGGTAAATCCTTTTTCCGTATGGTAAAAATAAAAAGAGAAATATATCCTAAAATATATTTCTCAAAATCTTAAATACCATTAAGGCATAACTTTTTACTCAAATGGCGTAAAGAGACTTTTCAATGCATGGGGCTGACAACGCAGATATTGTGGTGCAATAGCCACTTGTGCATTCAACACAGCTGCTGCATGCCAAGGCCAACGTGGGTCATACAAAATTGCTCGTGCCAATGCAATCGCATCAGCTTGTTTATTTTGTAAAATATTTTCTGCTTGTTGTGGCTCAGTAATCAAACCCACAGCAATCACAGGAATATTCACATGTTTTTTGATTTCAGTAGCAAAAGGTACTTGATAATTTGCACCGATTTGAATGTTTTGCTGTACATGTAAACCACCTGAAGAGACATGAATATACACCGCACCGCATTGTTCCAATGCTTTAGCAAGGTCAATGCTAGAAGCGACATTCCAACCGCCCTCTTCATCCATCCAATCTGTTGCTGAAATACGTACCCCAATTGGATAATCAGCAGGCACTGCGGCTTTCATCGCTCTCGTCGCTTCTAGAGTCAGGCGAATACGATTTTCAAAACTGCCACCATACTGATCTGTACGGTGATTAGACAATGGTGACATAAATTGATGCAGTAAATAGCCATGTGCAGCATGAATTTCAATTAAATCAAACCCTGCCTCTACTGCACGTTTTGCCGCAGCTGCAAAATCAGCAATGATTTGTTGGATCTCATCAACGGTCAACGTATGTGGTGCAACATCATCTACATTAAATGCAATGTTACTCGCTGAAACTGTTTGCCATCCTAAATCTTGCTCAGGTGCAATCTGTCCCTTGCCCAACCAAGGTTTATCCGTAGAGGCTTTACGTCCTGCATGTGCTAACTGCACAGCAAAAGGCATCGGTGAAAGGGTTTTTACTTTTTGTAGCAACACCTTAATTTTGTCACGCTGTCTATCATTCCATAATCCGACATCGGCATAGCTAATTCGACCTTCTGGCTGTATGGCTGTTGCCTCAATGATACACAACCCCGAACCTGACAATGCGTAATTTGCCCATTGCTGTTCATGCCAATAGGTCACTTCACCTTGCTCAGTGGCAGAATATTGGCACATTGGTGCAATGATGATTTTATTATTGAGTTTCAGTTGTCCAAATTGAATCGGTTGAAATAGCAATGACATGTAAATTTTCCTTAAAATGCTTTTGTAATATGTAATCCTGCGCTCCAATTCACCCCATCCGCAGGTTCAAAGAAACGCCCATTTCCATCATTTACAATCACAGAACCAATATAATTTTTATCAAAAATATTATCTACACGGGCAAAGGTTTTAATTTTCCAATCATGATTTTTCCAAATATACCCCATATTGGCGCTGGTCACGGTATAACTTGGCGCAGCATCACTATTACTATCATTGACATAAATTTTATCCATATAACGAACATCTATGCCCGCATTCAAACCTGTTTCAGGTAACCATCCCAAACTTACATAGGCTTGGTTTTTGGCAATCCCAGGAATGACATTATCTTTTGGAATTTTACCCGCAAGCACTTCATGTTGATCATTTAAAATTTCAGGAACATCTGCATTAAACGTAGCATCTAAATAACTATAAGAGGCTTGTGCCGTAAAATCTCGCCATAATTTTTTATTCCAAGACAGCTCTAGCCCTTCACGTAACGTCTGCTCTGCATTGCGAAAGGTATTTCGTCCATTATTTGACTGCCCTGAGACAATGTCGTCTTGGGTTTTACTTTGAAAAATTGCTGCAGTGAATTGCCCTAAACGATTTTTGGCTTTCAAACCGATTTCATAATTATCACTTGTCGCAGGTTTTAACGCAAAATTAATGCCTGACGTTGCCAAGGTTGGATAAGCCATTTCAGTAAATGTCGGCGTTTCAAAGCCTTTAGAATAACTAAAATAACTCATCAGATGTGGAGAAATATCCCAAGTCAAAGCAGCAGAAGGTAATACTTTGTCATAATCCGTTTTACCACTATCATCGCCATTTACACCTTTTACATAATGATCTTTCGACTCAAAATGGACATTGCTATAGCGTAAACCTGCATCTAATCGCAGTGCAGGAATCAACTGCCAAGAGGCTTGCAGATAGGGATCTAAATTCCATAAAGTATTTTTTTCATCACGACGCAGATCACCCTTTACCCCATAATTCGGCTGATTTTGCGGATTTAAAATAAAGTTTTCATAACCTTGACGATCTTCATTCATTGCATCATAAGCGACACCTACGCTCAAGCGTGTATTCGGCAATAACGCTTTGCCTGTCCAACGCAGATCTGCACCATAGTAATCACGTGCAAAGTCAATTACGCCACCTGCATGACGAGGATTTTTTTGAGCACTATTGGGAATCGATTGATACTGGGTCACTTCACGATGACCAAAATATGCCATTGAATAAAGTTCATTTTGATCATTCAATGGTTTAGTCCAATTGATCCCTGTTTGCGTTTGATTAATTTCTTTTCGGACATCAAATTGTTTTAAAAATGGAACTTGTTGTTTCGGATTGGCTTGCCATTGTTCACGGGTCAATCCTTGTGGATCATCAGCATTGATATCAACATGATTCACGGTCCAATTAATTTTAGAACCATCCTCCAAATCCCAACTGAGCTTGGCATTACTGAGGACTTTTTTCGCATCACTATGTTCACGATAACCATCCGTCGCAAAATACGACGTACTGAGCACATAACTCGGCTCATTGGCTTGATCTGCACCGCCTTGCAAGACAATGTCGGCACGATTTTTATCATGACTCCCTGCCGAATATCCTAATTGTATAGAGTCTTGCCCTTGCCCTTCTTGGGTTGTGGTTAATATCGTTCCACCTGAAGAATTACCATACAAGGCTGAAAATGGTCCTCCAAGAACTTCTATATCTTTTAAGCTACTCAAATCAATATTCGAAGTTTGCCCTTGACCATCAGGCATTGTTGCAGGAATCCCATCCACATATAAGCGAATGCCACGTACGCCAAACGTTGAACGTGCGCCAAAACCACGCATCGACAACTGTAAATCTTGGGCGTAATTTTCACGATTATTCAGTTGTAATCCCGGCACGCCTTGCAATGTTTCAGTCAGATTAACCCCGAAATTATTCGCTTGCTCTTTTTGTTCAATCCGATAAACCGAAGCAGGTGTATGCAACCATGTCGTATCGCTACGCGTTGCGTGTAAAGTCAGTGTATCCAAAAGCTGAACGGGTTCTGATGTCCCCGTTTCAGCATAAAGTTGTTGACTAATACATGCTGTTAAACAAAGTAAGCTAAAATTTAGAGAGATAAATCGTATATTACTTTGCATCAGCATATTCCTTATGTTTGTTTTACATTTTAAAAATAAGACTAGAAAATAACTTTCGAGCCGAATCCAACCACAAAAGCATCATCCACTTTATTTGTTGCACCTGGATGTACAACATACTGAACTAAAGGACGTAACATCAACCATGGGGTTGGATAATAGGAATAATTAAGTTCCATATTATATTCTGCACTTTGATTCAGCACTGCAGCTTTAGGCGCTCGATAGCGCTCATTGACATGCACGCGATTCACAGCAAAACCTAAAATATCATTGGGATGACCATCAAAAAGACCAATATATTTCAAACCGAGCTGCTGAGAATTATCCACTTGTGTGGTTGTTTGATCATGAAAGGTAAAATTACCAAAGCTATGTAAACCACGGCGACCTTCGCCTGTAGATGTCAGTTGTTGTTCAAATGAAAGCCAACCACCATAACTGCGGTCTTTACCGACTGTACCTGCTTTATAAGCAACATCATATTGATTCTTTGCATCATCAGCCGTATTGTACAACAGCCCTGCACGGTAACTACCTGCTAAATTGTTAATTGCTGTTTTCGGAGACCATACGGTTTCAGCTAAAATATTAAACCCATCTGCATTTTGGGTATCTAAATTCCAACCGTGACGTTCTAAAGCATTTTCAGGGTTATATTCAAACACACCCACTTGTGTAAACAACTCAGGTTGTATTTGCCACTTTAAGCGCCCGCCCCATTGTGAAACAGGTGTGTTGTACCATAGCTTACCTTGCCATTTCCCCATCTGCGCAGCACAAAAAGCATTGCTTTGGAAATCGCATGCCATTGTATTAAATTCTGTTCCCAAGCCCATGCGCCCAATACGGACATTCACGCCTTGTGCTTTAAAATTTTTTTCAATATATAATTCACTCAAACGACTCCCTGAGTTACCACGCCCCCAATTGGCTTGAGAATTGGCAAATTGTGGTGCACTTGGGTCTTGAATCCCTTCCAAACTGGTACTTTGCCCCTGACGAGCGGTCACCATAGCACGTACCGTCACCCCATCCCAACCAGCGAGTTGTTCAAGATTTAGCGTTGTTCCTGCGGCAAATTGTGTCCCAAATGTCGGCGATTGATGTGCGTCGTAACCACCGTCCGCCAAATATGAACCATCCATTGCAATATTGGCATCAAATTTAATACCTTGTTCTGCAAGCGCAGTGCGTTTACCGCCCCAGTCTCCTGTTAAAGTTTTTCCATTGGGGTCAAATGCAGATTCTGCATGTGTAGCTGACATTAAAGAAGCAGTTGAAATTGCCAATAAAGAAAGCGCAATAATTTTCATAGCAGAGCCTAATTTAAAACTGTATAAATTTTGTTTGTAGGGTGTTAGATATCTATAATTAAGAGAAACATCACATTTACAACCTACAAATATGCTGCAATGGCATTGCTTACAATGGATGCCATTACAGTTTTATTACAAGAAAATTACACATTTTTATGAACTTCCACTAGGTGATTATTTTTATGAGTAAATAAACTTTTTTTTATATAATATCAGCTCATCTTATTACCAATTGTTTAGTATTATTAAATTTTACTCACTGAATCCTCATTTTGTCTGTACATGTATTAACAATGCACCATCGCAACTGACCTGTATATTTTTAGAAAACTTTCTTGAACTGACAAATTTCACTACAATATTATTCTTATCTTATTATTCTCCTGTTCAACCGCCTTATGCCTGAATTACCAGAAGTTGAAACTACCAAAACCAGTCTTTTTCCATTACTCGAGCAAAAAGTAATCTCTGTACAAGTTCGGGAATCACGCTTACGTTGGGCAATTCCTGATGATCTATCAAAATTAGTTGGGCAAAAACTGATTCAACTAACTCGCCGTTCTAAATATATTTTGGCTGAATTTGAACACAATACCATGCTTTGGCATTTGGGAATGTCTGGCAGTTTTCGTTTATGTGATGCACATGAAGAACTGCGTAAACATGATCATTTAATTATTGATTTTGAAGACATTCAACTCCGTTATCATGACCCACGCCGCTTTGGTTGTATTCTTTGGTTAGATGAACACTCACAAAGCAAACTGATTGACACTTTGGGGCCTGAACCCCTCAGTGCTGAATTTACAGCAGAATATTTGACTGAAAAATTAAAAAATAAACAAACAGCCATAAAAGTTGCCATCATGGACAATCATGTCGTGGTCGGTGTGGGTAATATTTATGCAACCGAAAGTTTATTTAATTTAGGCATTCATCCTGCCCAACCAGCTAAAACACTGAATTCAACCCAAATTGCTAAATTAGTAATTGAAATTAAACGTATTTTAAAGCAAGCCATAGATTTGGGTGGGTCAACCTTACGTGATTACACTAACGCTATGGGTGAAAATGGTTATTTTCAGCAAACCTTACTCGCATATGGTCGTGCAGGTGAAATGTGCGTAAATTGTGAAACAACATTAGAAAATTTAAAACTTGGACAACGTGCGAGTGTATTTTGCCCACAATGCCAACCCTTAAAAAAAATCAAAGTCGTTCAACCCTCATCAAAAGGTAAATCCCAATGAAAACTGCAATTGCTCGTCATATTTTGGTGAAAGATAAGGACTTAGCTCAACAATTAAAACAAAAAATCTTGGATGGCGCTGACTTTGCTAAAATTGCTAAACAGCACTCTACTTGCCCTTCAGCGAAAAAAGGCGGTGAATTGGGGGAAATTAAAAAAGGGGATTTAGTTGCGCCCATCGACAAAGCTGTGTTTAGTTTAGCTGAACGCGAACTTCATGGGCCAATTAAAAGTCAATTTGGCTTTCATTTGTTAGAAATCAAATTCCGTATGGACTTTTAAAATTGAAATAACAATAAATTAAGGACTTTGTTCTAAGCTGTTATAGTTTTCAATAAAGTCCGCATATTCATTGATATAGCTTCTAAACATCTCCGCACGAGTAGCAAAATAAAACACCTCATTGCCATTTCTGACAATATTTTCAGGCGTTTTACCATTGCAAAAACCATGATTAGAAAAGACAGCTGACTTCAATGTACTGTAATGCTGAATGGCTTGTGCCTCACTCTCGAAGCCAAAAACCAACATCGTAAAGTCTGGAAAATACTTTTTCTTTTCACCTATTCCCACTTTACTCTTTGCAGTGTAAATTCGTAATCCTTCGCCTTTAACTTGGAGTACTTTGTTCAGATCACAATCATTTTCTGACCAATTTTTACCACTTTCACTTTCAAATAACTCAAAATTTTGCTTTAACAACTTAACTTGTAAAGCATTCATTAAGACTTCATTTTCATTAATATTATTGGCTTCTATTGTTTCATATTGTGTTTTTTGATTAGGAATGTCTTCAAAAGTCAGTTGTTGATTTAATTCTGATGTATTTTCATTTTTGCTATTGGGCAGCGCAATTTTTTCTAATTCAGGATCTACTTTACTTTTTTGGGGTTCACTACATGCAAATAGACTGAAAATCATTAAACTTATCAGTAGTTGTTTTTGCATGTTCTGTTCCCTTCCCTTAATTTTAAATCCTTTATTCATAGTACACATAAAAAACGGTACCTCAAAGTACCGTTTAATATACATGATAAATACTGAAAAGGGTTATTGACGTTTTTTCAATTCATCACGAATTTCACGTAATAATTCAATATCTTCTGGCGTAGCTGCAGGTGCTGCTTCCACAGGTTTACGGATTTTATTTAAGAATTTAACCAACAAGAAAACCACCCAAGCTAAAATTAGGAAGTTTAAGAAAATTGTAATAAAGTTACCGTAGGTTAAAACGTTAATTCCCGCTTTAGTCAACTCATCTAAAGATTGTAAATTGTTTGGATTATCTCCTAATACGAAGAATTTTTGCGTAAAATCAACACCGCCTCCTGTAATCACAGTGATCAGTGGCATAATGATATCTTTCACAAGAGAGTCAATAATTTTACCGAATGCACCACCGATGATGACACCGATCGCCATGTCCATCATATTGCCTTTGACAGCAAATTCTTTAAATTCTGAAACAATACCCATGTGTATCTCCACGCTTGCTTTTGCGTACTTTTTATGTGACGAAGTATACATTAATTTCTAATATATATTTCCGCCTAATTTACTAGGTTTTAAAGAACTTCCTATATTTTTTTTCATTTTATACAAAAAGTATACTTTTCCACGATTTAATATTAGTCTGAGCCCTTAGGATTACTCAAACTAAAAACTGGCTTTGCAATAAAATATTCGACAAATACCATGATTTTCAAATCATACGCACCATAGCCCAAATCAACCAGACATTTAGTTTAAGCATAAAAAAACCGCCAATATATGACGGTTTTTTTGAAACTGTAAAATTAACCGTTACGGTTACGTTTACGTTCGTTTTCAGTCAACCAGCGTTTACGGATACGGATTGACTTAGGCGTTACTTCAACTAATTCGTCGTCTTCGATAAATTCAAGCGCTTGTTCAAGCGTAAATTCAATGTGCGGAACGAGAGTCAACGCATCATCAGTACCAGAAGCACGTACGTTAGTTAACTGTTTCGCTTTAGTTGGGTTAACAGTCATGTCGTCTGAACGTGAGTTAATACCAACGATCATACCTTCATAAACTTCTAACTGAGGTTTAGCGAATAGACGGCCACGGTCTTGTAAGCTGAATAGTGCATAGCCCAAGCAAGTACCTTGAACCATAGAAATCAACACACCGTTTTGACGTTTCGCAACAGTACCTTGTTTCATTGGACCGTAGTGCGAGAAGCTTGAAGTCATGATACCTGTACCTGAAGTCATAGTTAAGAATTCAGAACGGAAACCAATCAAACCACGTGAAGGAACTGTTGCTTCAATACGGATACGGCCTTTACCGTCAACTTCCATATTGGTCATTTCACCTTTACGGTGACCCATTTGTTCCATTACAGCGCCTTGGTGCTGCTCTTCAACGTCAAACGTTACGTTTTCGTATGGCTCTTGTTTTTCACCATCAATTTCTTTCAAGATTACTTGTGGACGAGATACGCCCATTTCGAAACCTTCACGACGCATGTTTTCAATCAGAACTGAAAGGTGAAGTTCACCACGACCAGACACTTTGAAACGGTCAGGACTGTCAGTATCTTCAACACGTAATGCTACGTTGTGAATCAATTCGCGATCTAGACGTTCACGGATATTACGTGAAGTAACAAACTTACCTTCTTTACCCGCAAACGGTGAATTGTTGACTTGGAAAGTCATCGAAACTGTAGGTTCGTCTACAGAAAGTGCAGGTAAAGCTTCAACTGCTTTCGGATCACAAATCGTGTCAGAAATATGAAGTTCATCAATACCCGTTACACAAACGATGTCACCAGCAGAAGCTGATTCAACATCAATACGCTCTAAACCATGGTAACCCATAATTTTTAAGATACGACCGTTACGTGTTTTACCGTCTTTGTCGATGACAGTTACAGGTGTATTTAATTTCACTGAACCACGTTGAATACGACCAACACCGATAACACCAACGAAGCTATTATAGTCGAGTGAAGACACTTGCATTTGGAATGGACCGTCAACGTCAACTGCTGGTGGCTCAACGATATCTACAATTGTTTCGAACAATGGCGTCATGTCTTCAGCAAGTTCTTCCGGTGATGGACCCGCCACACCACGAAGACCTGAAGCGTAAACGACTGGGAAGTCTAACTGTTCGTCAGTACCACCAAGGTTATCGAATAAGTCGAATACTTGGTCAATTACCCAGTCTGGACGCGCGTTTGGCTTGTCAACTTTGTTAATGATCACGATTGGTTTCAAACCACGTGCGAACGCTTTTTGTGTTACGAAACGCGTTTGTGGCATTGGGCCTTCTTGAGAGTCAACAAGAAGAAGTACGCAGTCAACCATTGACATTACACGTTCAACTTCACCACCGAAGTCGGCGTGTCCCGGGGTGTCGACAATATTAATACGATATTCAGTATCAGTACGTTTATCTAACCATTTAATTGCAGTGTTTTTTGCAAGAATGGTAATACCACGTTCACTTTCAATAGCGCCAGAATCCATGACACGTTCAATCTCGCCCGCACGTTCACCGAGCGCACCTGATTGTTGTAAAAGTTTATCAACTAAAGTTGTCTTCCCGTGGTCGACGTGAGCAATAATAGCAATATTGCGGAGAGTTTTAATATCTGACATGTAAATTCGATACGCCTAAAGTTTGAGGGCAAATTATACAGAAAAATCTTAACTTTTAGTAGTGACAGTTTATGGACTGTTACAAGTTTTTTTCACAATAACGGGCTTTTTATTTTGTAAAAGAGTGTAAAGAGATTAGAATAGCACCATCTTGCCGCTGTTCTCCCAATCCCCATGTCCGATTTAAATACCTCTCAAGAGCAACAACAAGGTCAAATTGATCTTGTTTATGGCTTAAATGATCGTCCAAAACCGTTGATCGCATTTTTTGCAGCTCTACAACATTTACTTGCCATTATTGTCCCAATCGTGACACCAGGTTTGCTCATTTGTTTAGCGCTCGGCGTTTCCACACACGATACCAACATGATTTTATCCATGTCTTTGGTGATTTCAGGGATCGCAACCTTTTTACAATGCAAAAAAGTAGGACCCTTTGGTGCAGGATTATTGATTGTCCAAGGGACCAGTTTTAACTTTATTGGTCCGATTATCGGGATTGGTTCAGCAATGGTTGCTGCAGGCACACCTGTAGAAGCGGTCATGGCTTCGATTTTTGGTGTTGTCATTGCAGGCTCATTTATTGAAATGGGTGTATCACGTATTTTACCTTGGGTGAAAAAACTCATTACCCCATTGGTTACAGGTATTGTCGTACTACTTATTGGTCTGACTTTAATTAAAGAAGGTCTGATCAGTATGGGTGGCGGCTATCAAGCCATGGAAAATAAAACCTTTGCCAGTACTGACAACTTAATTATGTCATGTACCGTATTGGCCATCATCATTTTACTCAACCGTTTTAAAATCGTATGGCTAAAAAGTTCTGCAATCTTGATTGCATTAGTCATTGGTTATGCGCTCGCTGGCTATATGGGTTATCTGAATTTTTCAGGTTTAAAAGATGCACCTTTAATCCAAGTACCAACACCGATGCATTTTGGTCTAAGTTTCTCTTGGAGCTTATTCATACCCATGGCATTTATTTACCTCGTGACTTCTTTAGAAGCAATTGGAGATGTCACTGCAACCTCTAAAATCTCCAACCAACCTGTTGATGGTCCTGTATGGATGCAACGTATTAAAGGTGGTGTACTGGTCAATGGTGCAAACTCATTCCTTGCAGGGATTTTTAATACTTTTCCAAGTTCAGTATTTGCACAAAATAACGGTGTAATTCAGCTTACAGGTGTTGCAAGTCGTTATGTCGGCATCTGGATCGCGATCATGCTGATCGTTCTTGGCCTATTCCCTGCGGTTGCAGGTGTGATCCAAGCTGTTCCACAAGCTGTACTCGGAGGTGCGGTCATGGTGATGTTTGGTGCAGTGGCTGCATCAGGTATTAACATTTTGTCAGGTGTTAGTCTTGATCGTCGTGCATTATTGATTATTGCAATTTCTTTAGCACTCGGTTTAGGGGTTGCTCAAGTTCCTCAAATTTTAGAGCATCTTCCTGAATTACCACGTAATATTTTTAGCTCTGGTGTGGCAACAGGCGGTATTTCAGCTTTGATCTTAAATTTAGTTTTACCTGAAACTAAAAAATAATTGAGTAATTCCTTATAATGCCCAGTTTTGACTGGGCATTATTGTTCAAACTTTTCTAATGGATGGTGATTATGGAGCCAAGCAGTGAAGTTGTCATTCGACAGCATGACTACCTTTCTGGACGTGTATTATTGGTCAATGCGCCAACGGATGATCTACTTTCAAATTTAGCTCATGACATCGAAGCCAGCGTTTGGACATGGAATTTTAATGAATTTCAATATTTCCAAAACTTAAAGGCCAATGTGCATTTTGGTACAGATTTACCTACGCATGATTTTGATCAAGCAATCGTATTTGTGCCAAAATCAAAAGAATTACTCAATTATATTTTGCACAATTTAGTCAGCCGCTTAGCAATAGGTGCGTCTATTTTCCTTGTTGGTGAGAAAAAAGGCGGTGTTGAACGAGCATCAAAACAGTTACAGCCCTTTGGTCAAGCCATCAAATTGGACAGTGCTCGTCATTGTCAAATGTGGCAACTGACAACTGACAAAACGGTACATGTAAAACCTTTAGCAGAATGGGTTCAACATTATCCAGTTGCAACGCCTGCAGGCGAACTGACCATTTGTGCGCTTCCGGGCGTGTTTAGCCAAAATCGTCTTGATGTCGGTACTGCAGTGTTGTTACCGTATTTATCACAAGTGACTTCAGGCAAAATTGCTGATTTTGGTTGCGGTGCGGGTGTGATCAGTGCATATTTATGCAAGCTAAATCCGAAAAATCGTATTTTTGCTTTGGATGTAGATGCTTTTGCTTTAGCATCCACCCAAATGACCTTTGAAAAAAATAATTTACCCTTAGAACAACTCGAAATAAAAGCAGTGACAGGGATTGATGATGCGCCATTGTTTTTGCACGCGATCGTCAGCAATCCTCCATTTCACCAAGGAATTCAAACCGATTACAATGCCAGTGAAACACTGTGCAAAACTGCAAGACGACATTTAAAATCAGGTGGCGAATTATGGATTGTGGCGAACCGCTTCCTCAATTATCCATTACTTATTGAACAAAGTTTTGGTCAATGTGCGACCAAAGCTGATCAACAAGGTTTTAAAGTGTTATTCGCCAACACTCAAAAAAATCTTAAGGAAGCATGATGAGCGGACAAGATCATCCTCAACTCAAGCGTAAGCTCGGCGCTCGACATTTAAATATGATCGCCATTGGTGGTTCAATCGGTACAGGTTTATTCCTAGCATCAGGTCAAACCATTGCCACAGCAGGACCCGGCGGTGCATTACTTGCTTATGCCTTGATTGGTGTCATGATTTATTTCTTGATGACCAGTTTAGGCGAACTCGCAACACATAACCCAACATCAGGTGCATTTTTTACCTATGGTAATAAATATGTCGAAGAAGGTTTTGGCTTTGCACTCGGTTGGAACTACTGGTACAACTGGGCAATTACTGTTGCCTTTGAATTGGTTGCAGTTCAATTCATCATGAAATTTTGGTTCCCTGATATTCCTGGAGTCTGGTGGAGTGCAATCTTCCTTGCCATCATTTTCTTTATCAATGCCTTAACTGTGAAAGGCTTTGGCGAAAGTGAATTTTTATTTTCATTGGTTAAAGTGATTGCAATCATTTTCTTCATTGTGATTGGTTTATTCATGATTGGTAAAATTATGCTTGATCCAACACAGTCTGTGACCAAAAACTGGACCATTGGCGAAGCACCTTTTGTGGGTGGTTTCCAAGCCTTAGTTGGCGTGGCTATGATTGCAGGATTTTCATTCCAAGGGACTGAAATGGTTGGGGTTGCTGCGGGTGAGTCGAAAGATCCAAAGAAAACCATTCCAATTGCCATTAAGCAAATTTTCTGGCGTATTCTATTATTTTACATTTTATGTATTTTCATTATTGGAACATTGGTTGCTTATACCGACCCAAGTCTCAAACTTGCTGCCGAAGGTGATGGTAATATTACCCTTTCACCATTTACCCTGCTCTACGAAAAAGCAGGGTTAGCTTTTGCTGCAGGTTTGATGAATGCCGTGATTTTAACTGCAATCATGTCTGCAGGTAACTCAGGTATGTATTCTTCTACCCGTATGTTATTTGATATGGCACGTCAAGGACGCGCACCGAAATGGTTTGCTAAACTTGATCTACGTGGCGTACCGATGAATGCCTTGTATGCAACAACTGCGATTGCAGCACTGTGTTTCCTGACCACGCTTTTTGGCGAGAATGAAGTCTTTACATGGCTATTAAACATGTCAGGAATGTGTGGCTTTATTGTTTGGTTAGGTATTGCAATTTCGCATTATCGCTTCCGTAAAGGTTATTTGGCGCAAGGTTATAAATTAGAAGATTTGGCATATCGTGCAAAATTCTTCCCATTTGCCCCTTGGTTTGCGTTCATTCTTTGTACCATTGTTGTCCTTGGACAAAACTATGAAGCATTCCTCAACGGTGACTGGATGAGTGTACTATCGACCTATATCAGTCTTCCACTTTTCCTCGCAATTTGGCTGATCTATAAATTTAAAAATGGCTCAAAATTGATTGCCTATAAAGATATGGATGTAAAACCAATGGACGAAGATAAAGCATAACTGTATTAAGCTTCATTTTATTACATGTGCTTAGCCCTATTTTGATAGGGCTTTTTTATTACAAAATGAATATTTCAAATTTTTTTAAATTAAAAATATCAATGAATAAACAATAGGTTAAGCATTTTAAGATTATAAATTTATTTAAAAATGAAATAATAAATCGTAAGCTCTCCTTGACAGTCAACTTTTAATGCTTAAAATAGCGCCAAATTCGATTCATCTTTTCCAAAAGATTTTATAGGAGGACATCATCATGCTGACATTGGAAAACACAACAAACTAATACAGCAATGATGTCGCTCACGGACACTTGCTGTACCAAAGTGTCCGAATGCCACGATTCTAAACCTAGCATTCGCTAGGTTTTTTTATGCCTGAAAAAACAGGTAAATAGAATTATTCGGACAAATATAAAATTGCTTAGAGTAAAGATCATGGGCATAAAAAAAATTCTGAACGCCAAAGCAGATTATGGTGTTCCCGTAAAAATTTATACCAACGACATTGACGAAGAAAGCATGACCCAATTGCGTAAAATGGCGCAATTGCAATTTATTCATTCCCATATTGCGGTCATGCCTGATGTGCATGTCGGCAAAGGCGCAACCGTAGGTAGTGTCATTCCGACCAAAAATGCCATTATTCCTGCCGCGGTGGGCGTAGACATTGGCTGTGGCATGAATGCGATGCGTTTGAGTTTAAAAGCAGATCAACTGCCTGATAATTTAAGTACATTACGTAATGCAATTGAGCGTAAAGTACCTGTTGGGTTTGAAATGCATAAGCAAATTAAAGCCAAAGCTTCAACGCTGATACCACTCGATAAACGTTTAAAATTGATTACCGATAAACACCCTGCGCTTAAACGTATGCTGCGCCATTTCGACTCGACATGGCAAAAGCAAATCGGCACACTCGGTGGTGGTAACCATTTTATCGAGTTGTGTTTAGATGAAAATCATGATGTTTGGATCATGTTGCATTCAGGCAGTCGAGGTCTTGGTAATGTAATTGGCACCTATTTTATTGAACGTGCCAAGAAAGAAGCCCAAAGCCGTTTTGGTCATGTACCTGACAAAGATTTATCTTACTTTGCCGAAGGTTCAAACAGTTTTGATGATTATTTTGAAGCCGTAGAGTGGGCACAAGAATATGCTTATGAAAACCGACGTGAAATGATGCGTTTGATTTTAGAAGCCATTCGTCCACTACTCCCTAGCTTTCAAATGACCAAAGAAGCGATTAATTGTCACCATAATTATGTACAAAAAGAACTGCATTTTGGCGAAGAGGTTTTTGTGACGCGCAAAGGTGCAATTCGTGCAGGTGCAGATGAGTACGGCATTATCCCCGGTTCAATGGGAGCAAAATCTTTTATTGTTAAAGGGAAAGGTAATCCCTATTCATTCTGCTCATGCTCGCATGGTGCAGGTCGAAAAATGAGCCGTAGTAAAGCCAAAAATCTGTTTAATCAGCAAGATTTAATTGCCCAAACTGAAGGAATCGAATGTCGTAAAGACAAAGGCGTGGTGGATGAAATTCCAAGTGCCTACAAAGATATTGATGAAGTGATGGCAAACCAAACCGACTTAATTGAAGTGGTGCATACTCTCAAACAAGTCATGTGTATTAAAGGCTAAAAATAAAAGGTCAATCTAATGAAGCTGAAAAAAATGCCAAAAATTAAAGCCCGTAATCCTGTTGCACTATCCCCGCTTTTACATAAAAGTGGCATGCATGAAGCAGAAAAACCCAAAGCACAACATCGCCGTGACCGTAAACACTCGAAACAGCAGTTACGTAAAACTGATTGGGCACATGCTTAAATGCTCACCTGATCAATGCTAAAACATCAGGTTCAGCAAATTCGTTTGCTGAACCTATCTTTATCTCATATTTATGCTTATTTCTATTTTTAGCTCAATGGTGTAGCAGCTTGATAACAATGAATTACTATGGCTTGTTGGCAAATTCCTTCTGCTAGGCGCTGTTTTTCAAAAACATCTCGTGGCATCGCATCTAAACTATCAAAAAAGCAAATTTCATCTTCATCAATACTATACACCAAAGAATGATTGCCTACGCCCTCTAAATCATCATAAAATACAATCACTAAAGCTTGATTTTCTTCTATTTCATGTTGAATACTTTCATAACTTAGCGCAGGTAAAACCGCAATACCAAGTTGTTCTGCCTCAAAATATGCCACTTGCTCTTTCACATGCTGATCAGGATCAGGGTCGCTATAAAAAGAGACTTCAAATCCCATTTTATACAAAGCAACAGCCAAGCCAATACTAAAAGTACCATCTTCAGCATCATGCCGAGAAAGTTCAATCAATTGTAGCGGCTGAATATCTAAACCATACTGTCGAACCACACACCATAAGGCAAACACCCCACAATTGGAGGGTAAATTTAAAATTTCATCAGGCATGCTCACGGTGTTTAATCCTCTTCTATATCAATGCTGAATATAACATTCTTAAAGTATCAACATAAAAATTGGCATAAAAAAACGACTCCGAAGAGTCGTTTTTTATCACTCAGTGACTCAATATTATTGAGCTGGTTGAGCAAGAACAGTACGGCTACCAGAAATCGCAGCGAATACGCGACGGTTCATAGCACGACCTTCTTTAGTTTTGTTGTCAGCAATCGGTTGATCCCAAGCGAAACCTTGAGTAGACAAACGAGATGCATCAATGTTGAATTCGCTTACAAGTGCAGATTTAACAGAGTTAGCACGAGCTAAAGATAAACGTTCGTTTAACTTACGTGGACCAGTGTTATCTGTGTGACCTTCAATACGAGCAGTCGCATTCGGGAATTCATTTAACTTCTCAGCAACCTTAGCGATTTCTGGTTTGTATTGTGCTTTGATATTTGATTTGTTTGTATCAAAGAATACACGAAGTTCCATGTTAAGTGGTTCAGTGATTTCTTGAGGTGGTGGAGCAACTGGAGTTGGAGCAACTTCAGGTACTGGAGCAACTTCTACTACAGGCGCAGCAGGTTTCAAGTGACCACCAAGAACTACGTTAAGACCAGCAAGTGCTGTGTAGTTCCAGAAATCTTCATCGATGTTATAAGTTGCACGAGCTTCTGTACGAAGAGATAGAGCATCGTTTAAGCGCCAGAATACACCTGCACCAGCGTTACCTAAAGTACCTTCTTCACCATCACGATAGTTTAATGCAGGTGCATCAAAATCGTATTTATAGTGACCAGCACCTAACAATACGTAAGGTTTGATTTTGCTGTCATAATCTTTAGTGATTAAATCAGAAGTAACATAGAAGTTACCGTTGATTTGTTGTTGCTTATATTCACCTGCGTTAGGGTCAACATCACCTTTAACTTGGTTATATTCAGCTTCGAAACCTAACCATGGAGTTAATTCAACACCAAGCGCAGCACCAACAAATAAGTCATCTTGTAATTCATGGCTATCTGTTAAGTTACGGTTGTTGTGCTCTGTGTCTTGGAATGTGTAACCTACTAATAATGGAGTTACAGTTACACCAGCGTTAGCAGCAGCGAATGGCGCAGCAACAAGCATAGCAAGTGCGATACGACTCAATTTCATGGATATCCTCCAGAGATAACAAATTGTTGTTCAAACTCAGCCTAAAATTTTTTGGCTTCCTGAGATAAGCTTTTTATACCCCAGTATTATTTTTAAGCTACTCACGTTGAATCATACAAACACTTGAGAATTTTTCCAAGTGCTTGATAACTTTAATCAAGCTTATTATTGACAAAATTACTTACAATTTCCGTTGTAATTCGGTAAATTTTTACTCGATTATATTTGTGAATACCTTACTCTTTTCACTAACCGTTATTTTAGCAGTAAAACAATACGATAGTAATACATATTTTAAAAACTTATCGCTAACTGCATAAATAATTAGAAAAATATTAAAACTCATAAACTTAATCTATTCAAAAGTAGAATAAATCATGTATTTTTATTGTAAACAACAGGGCGTTTCCCTGATTGAGCTAATCACTTGTATCTGTATTATTGGAATTATTGCATGTATTGCAACTTCACACTTCCTCCACATACTACAAGAAACTGAACAAAAAAATATTTTTCCTTTATTGGATCAACACATCAAATTTGCTAAAAATAGCGCAATATTACATCACAGTGATATTGTCATTTGTTCTTCTGTCGATCTAGATACCTGCCAAAATGATCAATGGAATACAGCGATCATCATTTTTATTGATAGAAATCATAATCAACAACATGATATGAATGAACAATTATTACAACAAACCAAAACAGAATTAAAATATGGTAATCTCAAATGGAACGGCAATAGTACTCATCGTAAATTATTAACATTCAAAGGTGATACAGGTTTACCACGAGGCGCCTATGGAAGTTTTTACTATTGTAGTGATTACGATCCATCCAAACATTTACGCTTCAAGATGGGACAAATGGCAAATTTAAATGTCGCCTCAACAATAACATGTTAAAAACTAGTCTCTAGCGTCTAGAGTTCTATAGACATTCTTCTTTATTCTATATCTTTTTTTTATATACTGCTTAGGCTCTGGAAACAATCAACAACAAGTGAATTGGAGAATACAACAATGACTGACATCGTAATTGTCAATGGTGCACGTACTGCAATGGGCGGATTTCAAGGGAGTCTGGCGAGTGTCACTGCACCTGAACTAGGTGCGACTGTAATTAAAGAAGCTGTGTCTCGTGCGGGTTTAGACACAAACGATGTAGAAGAAGTCATTATGGGCTGTGTGCTTCCAGCAGGTTTAAAACAAGGCCCTGCTCGCCAAGCCATGCGTAAAGCAGGTCTTCCTGACTCAACAGGTGCTGTAACCATCAATAAACTATGTGGTTCAGGAATGAAAGCCGTCATGCAAGCTGCTGATGCGATCAAAGCAGGTTCTGCCAATATCATCGTTGCAGGTGGTATGGAGTCGATGACCAACGCACCGTATTTACTACCGAAAGCACGTGGTGGTTACCGTATGGGGCATGGCGAAGTTAAAGATCATATGTTCTTTGATGGTTTAGAAGATGCTGAAACAGGTCGGCTCATGGGATCTTTTGCACAGGATATGGCAAATACCCGTGGCTATACCCGTGAACAAATGGATGAGTTTGCAATCCGCTCTTTACAGCGCGCGCAAAAAGCCATTACTGAAGGTTATTTCGCTGACGAAATCGTTCCTGTCACTGTTTCAGGTCGTAAAGGCGATGTGGTTGTTGATCAAGATGAACAACCCTTCAATGCCAATATTGAAAAAATTCCGACATTGCGTCCTGCTTTTGCTAAAGACGGTACAATCACTGCTGCCAATGCCAGCTCAATTTCAGATGGAGCTTCAGCTTTAGTTTTAGCTTCTGCTGAACTTGCGGCACAAAAAAGTTTACAGCCTCTTGCTAAAATTGTTGCTTATGCTTCAAACTCACAGCATCCATCTGAATTTACCATTGCGCCTGTAGGTGCGATTCAAAAAGTTTTAGACAAAGCTGGCTGGACTGCTCAAGATGTTGATTTATGGGAAATCAATGAAGCATTTGCTATGGTGACTATGTGCCCAATCGATGATTTCAAATTGGATGCTGAGAAAGTTAATATCAATGGTGGTGCTTGTGCACTAGGACATCCTGTCGGCTCTACTGGTTCACGTATTATCTTGACATTGATTCATGCTTTAAAACGCACGGGCGGTAAAAAAGGTATTGCTGCACTATGTATCGGTGGTGGTGAGGCAACTGCTGTTGCAATTGAGCTTTTATAATTGCTCAATAAATAAGGTCTGATTTTAATAAAAAATCCCTCAACATTGAGGGATTTTTTATACTATGGATTCATTTCAAAATAATCACTCTAACAATGACCAAAATAGAAGAGCGCATGATCTATGCTTACTTAAATGCGTGGTATTTAAAATTAAATTTCAGCTAAAACTGGGGTCACAAGTGAAGCATTCTCTTTATTCATCATTTCTGTAAAAACGTTTTCATTTTTACATTTGTTGTTTACGTACTGAATGTCATCATTCATACAAACTCACACATCAATATTGGAAAACTGAGCAATAATCGTTAAGCCAATCGTAATAAAAGCGATGCCTAACCAACCTGCAAAATCGATATTTTGTCCAAGAAATGCTTTTGCCAAAAGTGCTGTTGCAATTACGCCAATGCCTGACCACAACACATATAGAATGCCTGCCTGCATAAATTTCAATGCATAAGCTGCACATGCAAACGAAATCATATACAAAACCAATGCAATCCCTTGATCAACTTTATTTACCAAACCATCACCCTTTGCCGAATAAAAAGTTGACAATACATCGGTAGCGATTGCGATCAATAGCCAAATGACCCCAGGATTTATTTTTGCAAGCAATAAAGACATGGTTATTTTCATTTTATCATCATGGGCGGATTTTAGCCCAAACGACTTAAAACCACTAGTATGCAAAGATGTTCCAATGTACTTCCAAGAAAAAAGGTGAATATAACATTCACCTTTTTATCAAATACTGAGTTTAATCAAAGTAACTCTTTACGCAATTGTTCAGGTGACTTCATTGACAACAAACCCGGGGCAACATCAAATGCAGTCTTGGCACCATACTGCTGCATTTGGTTTAAGCGATAACATGCACGTGCATATGCAACCAATACACTCGCGGTAAACTCAGGATTACTGTCCAATTTCAGTGAAAATTCAACCACTTGATTTTGTTCAGTGCTGGTATGACCACTACGAATGACAAAACCGCCATGCGGCATTTTTTGATGATCTTTTGCCAAAGTTGCTTCATCAATGAAATTTACAGTCGTATTATAATCTGCAAAATAGTCCGGCATGGTCACAATCGCGTGCTCAACGGCATCTGCATCTGCGCCTTCTGCAAGTACAACATAACATTCACGATGATGTTTTTCTTTGGTACTTAAGGTTGGACGTGCACCACTACGAACTTTTTCAATCGCATCGGTTGATGGAATGGTGTACTGAACACCCGCTTTCACACCATCTACACGGCGAATTGCATCCGAGTGTCCTTGACTCAAACCTTTACCCCAAAAAGTATAGGTTTCACCATCAGGCAATAATGCTTCACCAAATAAACGGTTGATCGAGAACATGCCTGGGTCCCAGCCAATTGAAATCATGGCTGTTTTCTTATTAGCTCTTGCAGGAGCATCCACCGCAGCAAAATATTCTGGAATACGGGCATGCGTATCAAAACTGTCCACGGTATTGAACTGAGCTGCCAGAATTGGGCCTTGCTGTGGCAAATCATCTTTAGAGCCACCACATAAAATCAAGACATCAATTTTATCTTTAAAATCATTTAAAGAATCCATTGCATATACTTGTGTTTCAGCAAAGCATGGAGAAACTGTTGCAGGTTCACGACGGCTAAAAATACCGACCAATTGTAAATCTGGATTTTTTTGAATCGCAGTTTCAACACCACGTCCTAGGTTACCGTAACCGACGATACCAATACGAATTAAATTTTGCATAAGAACGATGTCACTTCTGATGAGAAAGTTAAAATAGCCCAGCACAAAAAAATGTTTCCATTTTTTGACTGTTTATAGGCTGTATAAAGAAGATTACAGATCAGGATAGCTGATATTCAGACACAGACACCTTAACATATTAAATTAAAATTAATAGAAAACATGTAGATATAATTTTTAATTTTCCATTTGTTCAATCATAAAAAAGCCTGCTTAAAGCAGGCCTTTGAAACTTCAAATTGAATCAAGCACCCGTTTGATAATGTGCTTTTGGTACAGCCGTTGACGCTTGGTACGGGTTTTTAAAGTCATTTAAACCCGCAGCCGCTTCAGTAATATCTTTACCTTCTTTAATCACGAAAGTATCAAAACCTGAACGCTTCATGTAGTTTAAAACATCTTTAAATACATCACCTGTTGCACGAAGTTCGCCTTGGTAACCTTGACGGCGTAATAACGCAGCAAATGAATAACCACGACCATCATTAAAACCTGCAAAATCAATAAAAATTGCGTCGAGCTGGTCAAGTGGAAATTGATTCACTTCAGGCGAAGTGTCCACCGTAATGAACAAGGCTTTTTTACCCGTTACATTTGCAATCTGATCTAACTGTTCTACAGTTAAAAGTACGTCACCTTGTGGTAACACCCCATCTTCACCAATGATTTGGTAAGTGTTGTCTGCAATCGTGCCATCTTTAGAGAGGACTTGAAGTGCTGTATTAAGCATATGCACGCTCCTTAAATGGTTGAATGCCAACACGACGATAGGTTTCGATAAACTCTTCACCTTCGTTACGTAGGTCAAGATAAGTATTTAAAATTTCTTCAACCACATCAGGCACTTTTTCCGCTGCAAATGATGGCCCTAAGATGTCACCAATAGACGCATCATGATCTGCATTACCACCTAAAGTAATTTGGTAGAATTCTGCGCCTTTTTTATCAACACCTAAAATACCAATGTTACCCACATGGTGATGACCACAGGCATTCATACAACCTGAAATATTTAAGTCAATATGACCCAAATTGTATACCGTATCTAAGTCATCAAAACGGCGTGAAATGGCTTCTGAAATTGGAATCGATTTTGCATTTGCCAGTGAACAGAAATCACCGCCCGGACAGCAGATAATATCAGTAATAAAACCAATATGTGCACGAGCAAGATTATTCTGTTCAAGCACTTGCCACAATTCAAACAAATCTTTCTGTGGCACATCCACCAATGAAATATTTTGTTCGTGTGTGGTGCGTAATTCACCGAAGGTATATTTGTCTGCAAGATCAGCAATCAAATTCATCTCTTCCGTGGTCATATCACCTGGCGCAATCCCTGCACGTTTCAGTGAAATCGTCACAATACGATAACCTGTTACTTTATGGGCATTGGTGTTGATATTGAACCATTGTTTGAATTTTGGATGTTCTGAAAATTGTGCTGTGAAATCTTCATCTGCATAGTTTTGATAGTTAAATGGTGTGAATTCTTCATCCATTTTCTTCAAAGTTTCAGCATCAATTTTCAAAGTTTTAATGGTTTCAGCAAATTCTGCTTCGACTTTTTCAGCAAATACCGCAGGCGTTAATGCTTTAACCAAAATCTTAATACGCGCTTTATATTTATTGTCACGGCGACCATGTAAGTTATATACACGAAGTACCGCTTCAAGATAAGCGATTAAATCTTCACGTGGCAACCATTCACGGATCATGGAACCGATGATTGGCGTACGTCCTAAACCACCACCTACTTTAATTTTGTAGCCTAATTCGCCAGTTTCATTGCGCGTTAAATACACGCCAATATCATGAAAAGATACTGCTGCACGGTCAATCTCAGTCAAAGCCGATACCGCAATTTTGAACTTACGTGGCAAGAAAGCGAATTCTGGGTGGAATGTTGACCATTGACGGATCAATTCACACGTTGGACGTGGATCTGCAACTTCACCTGCAACCACACCTGCATATTGGTCAGTGGTGGTATTACGAATACAGTTCCCTGAAGTCTGAATCGCATGCATTTGAACCGTCGCAAGTTCAGCAAGCATATCAGGTACATTTTCCAATGCAGGCCAGTTGAACTGAATGTTTTGACGGGTTGAAACATGCGCATAACCACGGTCAAATTCCTGAGCTAATTCAGCAACTTTGCGTAATTGCTTTGAGTTCATCAGACCATATGGCACGGCAATACGTAACATCGGCGCATAACGCTGTACGTATAAACCATTTTGTAGACGTAATGGACGATACTCATCTTCAGTGAGTTTACCCGCTAAATAACGTTCCGTTTGATCACGGAATTGTGCAACACGTTCATTGATCAGTTGCTGATCGAAATCAGTATATAAATACATGGCGTACAGCTAGTAGTTTCATTATAACGATGCACAATATAACGAGATTTAATCTATCAGCGAAATGCTTTTTTTACATATTTCATAGCGGTTTTATTGATAAGCATGCTGCAAAGACATAAACAGCAATGCTTTGAAAACATTTCACTAATGTATTTACACTATTGATATTTTTCTTCATTGCTTATCTATATTTATGATAAGAATCATTCCGCTACCATACGGACTGTTGTATTGTAATTCAAAGTGTTAAATAGGTATTTTCCCAATATTCTTGTTTAAATTCACCTTCACGCAATTGCACATAACGCCCATATACATGGTCTATCGCGATGCAATCATCAACATCCAATACACGGTCAGTATGTTGTTTTTGCCAATGCTGTGCAAAATATGCCTTGCCCTTTTCTTTAGCAGCCTTCGCATTTTGTGCCACCACCAATACATAGCGGTGTAACTCACCAAACTCATGGGCATCGTAACCGCCCAAATTGATCAGCCACAACTTTTGCTCAGATGCATTCGGCTGCGCATTACTCCACTGAATTTGATATTTTTTATTTTCAAACTCAAGACCAGAAACTTTCATCCAAGCATCGATATGTAAACCTTTTTGCTCACCAAACCATGCACTTTTCAATTGCGGATAAATGTCTTCAAGTGAGTCTCCCACAGCAAGCACAACATCATGCACTTCAGTATTGGCACGTGCATGACGACCACCCAACATCACAATAAACAAACTTGGCATTTCCAATCCTTTATACAGCACCAGCCACATGTAAAAATTTGAGTAAAATTAAAGCACCTAATGATAATACGGCATTATTGAAAAAATGAATCAATAACACATGCCAAATATTGCGCGTCCACAAATAAATAAGATTTAAAAACAAACCTGCTGTCATAAAACTGATGGTCGCAATCACATTCCCATCAAAGTTATGATAATGAATCAAACCGAATAAAATAGAGTTGAACAACACTAAAAGCACACGCCACAGCCACGGCGTGATAAAAAGCTTTTGCAATAAAGTATAGCGAAACACAATATCTTCGAGTAAAGCTGTAAATAAAGGTCCAAGGCTAATCATGAATAAACTAAAAAATGGAATAGTTTTAGAATCAATCAGCGCGGTCTGTTCAGTGTTTGTATCTGTAATTATCGGTAAAAATTGTCGAGTGATGGAGACCACCACTTGCAACAAAACAGCCCCAACAATAACCAACACACTCGAACGCCAAAACGCGCGTTTATATTTCTGCCAATGCGCATAGAGCATGTCTTTATATAAATAACATACGATGGCGAATAAAATGCCACGAAAAATTGAATCACCTAACGCAACATTGGCACTCATCCCCCAAAGACGCTCTAAAAATGCCCCATTTAAGAAAATGAGTGGGATAATCAATAAAGCAAAACTATCGCGCCATTGCCATGTAATTTTTTCGGGAAATTCTTCTGCACGTATCAATTGAACAAAATTTGACATTTTAATTTTTAAACATAATGATCTATCGTCGCTATTATCCCGAATTGAACAAGCGTAGGTCTGTGCATCTTCTGTGAATTTTTAGACAAAAAAATCCCCCTTAAATTAGGAGGATTTTTGTTCAAAAGCTATGCAAAAGCATCTTGCTAGATATTTACATATCGACCATTTCTACACCATCAATGCGGGCAACCGTCATCAAGTCTTTATCACCACGACCAGAAACAGTTGCAATGATGATTTGATCTTTATCCATCGTCGGTGCAAGTTTGGTCACGTATGCCATCGCATGTGAGCTTTCTAGTGCAGGAATAATCCCTTCAATTTGAGTTAAATCACGGAAACCTTGCAGTGCTTCAGTGTCATTGATCGGAACATAATCAACACGGTGCATATCTTTTAAGAAACTATGCTCAGGACCTACACCTGGATAATCTAGACCCGCAGAGATTGAATGTGTTTCAATGATTTGACCTTGTTCATCTGACATCAGGTAAGTACGGTTACCATGTAATACCCCCACATGACCTGCATTGAGTGGTGCTGAATGTTTCCCTGTTTCAATGCCATAGCCTGCTGCTTCGACACCATAGATTTTTACATCTTGATCGTTTAAAAATGGATAAAATAAGCCCATCGCATTTGAACCACCACCAACACATGCCACTAAAGCATCAGGTAAACGACCTGCTTGTTCTAGAATTTGCTTACGTGCTTCACGACCAATGATCGATTGGAAATCACGCACCAATTGTGGATATGGATGTGGGCCTGCCACAGTACCAATCACATAATAAGTAGAATCAACATTGGTCACCCAATCACGCATCGCTTCATTTAATGCATCTTTTAATGTTTTAGAACCACTTTCTACAGGCACAACTTTTGCACCTAACAAACGCATACGGTACACATTCATGGCTTGACGTTTAACATCTTCTGCGCCCATGTAAACCACACATTCCATCCCTAAACGTGCTGCAATTGTCGCGGTTGCTACACCATGCTGACCTGCACCCGTTTCAGCGATAATACGTCTTTTGCCTGAAAGTTTAGCCAGTAAAGCTTGTCCAATGGTGTTATTCACTTTATGAGAACCTGTGTGATTAAGGTCTTCACGTTTTAAATAAATTTGTGCACCACCCAACTCTCTCGACCAACGTTCAGCATGATATAAAGGGCTTGGACGACCCACATAATATGCCAAATCACGGTCAAATTCTGCCAAGAACTTTTCATCTGTTTTCATGCGGTTATAAAGATTTTCTAGATCTTCTAACGCCGCCATCAAAGTTTCTGATACAAAACGTCCACCATGGATCCCAAAATGCCCTTTTGCATCAGGAAATTGGGTATAGTCAATCACTTGATCTTGTTGATTACTGTGCTGATCCACGTTGGACTCCTTGCATAAACTGTTGAATAAGTTGTTGGTCTTTTATACCTTTTGCGGACTCTACACCGCCACTGACATCGACTGCATAAGCAGCTGTTATCTTGATCGCATCTTCAATATTTTCGGGTTTTAAACCACCCGCCAAAATTAAAGGCAGATCAAGTTTTGGGAATTTTTCCCAATCAAAACTGTGTCCTGTTCCACCTTTCAGTTCAGGATGCCATGCATCAAGAAGCATAGCACTTGCACCTGCCTGTTGATATTGCTCAATCTCTGCAATCACATCTAAATCTACTTTGACTTGGATGGCTTTATACCAACGGCGTTGATTGTCTTGTGCAATTTTTTGGCACTGTGCAGCTGTTTCATCGCCATGAAATTGTAAAATATCCAATGGAACTTCTGCCAACACCTGTGCGATCTCCTCGCTGCTTGCATTGACAAATAAGCCAACAATACTGACATAAGCAGGAATATGTTGTGCTAGAACTTTCGCTTGTTGAATGCTGACAGCACGTGGACTTGGTGCATAAAACACCAAACCAATCGCATCCACACCTGCATTGATTGCAGCATGAATATCTTCTGTACGGGTGATTCCACAAATTTTGGCACGTGTTCGCATCGTTCTAACTCTAATTCCATTTTATAAAATAGAGGTTGTTTCTATTTTAACACCGTCATTGTAATGCAATTTTTTTAATCCTGTCCGTTTTGTTTTAAGTTTGCTCTTAAAATATTTTTTGGCTATCTCCATACACCGATATCTGACTATTATTACAATAAAAAATAACACCTTTAATAAAATATTCCATTTCAAAATCTAATTCTTCACCTAAATCATCTTTGATTAAAACTTTTACATCGGGTTCGATTTCAAGTTCTATCGCCCACGGTTCAATAATCACTGTAATTTTTTCTTTCGCACTATTTTTAAATCTCAATTCTTTCATTTTTTTCTTACTGTTTTTTAGATTGTTTAATTGAATATCTAACTTTATACTTCGCACAAATATAACAAGCCTATAGCTTTGGCTTTGGGAAGTTGGTGCAAATCCAACACTGCCCCCGCAACGGTAATAAAGAATCTTATTTCATTTAAATGTTTAAATTTAAGCCACTGTACTTCAGTATGGGAAGGTAGAAATAAGAGGAATGTCAAACATTCTATATTTAAGTCCGGATACCAGCTTGTTGTGCCTTTCAACTCAATCATTCACGTGGGGTGAATGTATGGAGCATATCATGTCTACTTTTTTTAAACCTACTGCGCTTGTAGGTGCTGTCGCTGCTGCGATGGGGATTTCTACTACTGTTTTTGCGGCAACACCAACAACTCAAGACATTATTACCTTAGACCCTGTCGTCATTACAGCAACACGTGCTGAAGCAAAAGTGAATGAAGTCCCTGTACGTATTAGTGTCATTGACCAAAAAACGATTCAACAGTCTCCAATTGCAGATTTAGGTCAATTATTGCAACGTGAAGCGGCTCTAAATATTGTACAAAGCGGTGGTATTGGTCAACAAACATCTGCGTTCATTCGTGGTACAAACTCAACACATGTGTTGTTTTTAAAAGATGGTGCAAGTCTAAATACCGCATTAGATGGTGGTGCAAGTATTCCCTATATTGATTTAAGTGATGCGGGTCAAATTGAAGTCTTAAAAGGCCCCGCTTCTGTTCAATATGGTACAGATGCCATCGGTGGTGTGATTAATGTCCGTTCAGCAATTCCAACCAAACCCCAATTTTTCGTCACAGGCGAAATGGCTGAAAATAAGACTTATAAAACTGTAGTTGGTGCAGACTTCGCTCAAGATGGCATCTATGCGCAAGTTCGCAGCCAACGTCTTGAGAGTGATGGAACAACCGTCACCAATAAAGATAAAAATCGTGCATCTTATGACCAAAAAGGCTACAGCGCTAAAGTGGGCTATGAACAAGAACAATATGGTGCTGCTGTCAGCTTAAGTGAGAATAAAGGGACCAATGTTTACTATGGTGGTACTCAAGATTTCTTTAACCGTCTAATTAATGTCAATGGTCGCTTTAATTTCACGCCTGATTTAATTTTAAATGCACGTTATTCTAATTTTAAAGATGAGTTAACAGGGAAATCATACCTCAGTTATTTCAATACAGAACGTAACGAAGCTGATCTCAATTTACGTTGGAAATTTAGCGAACATCAAAATGTATTGATCGGTGCTTCATTAAATAATGCAGATATAGAAAGCTTATCAATCATTGGAAAATCTAAAAGTCTAGACTCAGTCGGCTATTATGTTCAGCATCAATATGATCATGCAGGTGTTCATACCCAAGCTGGGGTGCGTGTAGAAGACAATGATCAATTTGGAACACACACTGTGGGTCAACTTGCTGGGCGAATCCAAATTGCACCATTAACCAGTATTTATGCAAACATTGGCAGTGCATTTAAAGCACCTACAGGGAACCAACTGTATTACATTTACGAAGATACGCAATGGGGCAATACCTATGGCAACCCAGACTTGAAACCTGAAAAAAGTCTTTCTTATGAAATAGGACTTGATCAAAAGCTTGCTTATGGCTTATCAGCTTATACGTCTATTTATCAAACTAAAGTAAAAAACTTGATCGAATACACATATGGATATCCTGATTCAACCTATCAGAATGTCAGCAAAGCCAAAATGACAGGTGGTGAAGTCGGTTTGAAATGGAATCAAGATGATTTATTTTTAACCACTGAATATGCTTATGTGAAAACAGAAAATGAAGACACAGGTTACGAATTAATTCGTCGTCCTCGCCAATCTTTCACGGTAACAGCAGGTTTAGAAAATCAAACCTATGGAATCAGTACATCGGTGATTGCGAAGTCGACATCGAAAATTTCAAATTCAGCCAATTCAGCAACACTACCTGGGCATGCAACTGTAGATTTAAATGCCTATTGGAATATCAGTCCTTACGCTAAACTGTTCACAAATATTAAAAACATGGGTGATGTGAAATATAAAACTGCAAACTATTATGCAGATGAATATTACATTAACTCAGGACGCCAAGCGTCTGTTGGTGTGACATTTAAATACTAAGATGCTTTAAGCTTAGACAAAAACTTTTGAGGATAATGCCATGATGAAGGCATTATCCTTTTTAATGTCATTGAGTTTTAAAACTTTCAAGGAAAAATTATGGGACACCGTTTAAGTAAAATCTATACGCGTACAGGTGATGCAGGCACCACAGGTTTAGGTGATGGCTCTCGTATTGCAAAAGATGACTTACGCATTGCAGCTTTGGGCGATGTCGATGAACTCAACTCCATTGTGGGTGTTTTACGTTCCCAAATTGCACTCAGCACAATTGAGAAAAAAGCAGATTGGGACAAATCTTTAAGCCTGATTCAGCATTGGCTATTTGATTTAGGCGGTGAAGTATGTATTCCAAATTACAACTTACTACAACCGATTTGTGTGGAATTTCTTGAACAAGACATTGACCGTATGAACGAAGACCTGCCAATGTTAAAAGATTTTATTTTACCAGCAGGCACAATTGTATGTAGTTATGCCCATCAAGCACGTGCTGTATGTCGCCGCGCAGAACGCAGTTTGATGACCGTGCATACACGTGATCAAAATATTCAAGCAACCGCTTTACAATTACTGAATCGTTTATCGGACTGGTTCTTTGTCGCATCACGCACTTTACAACGAGCGGAAGGCGGTAGCGAAGTACTATGGCAAAAAATATTAATGAGACGATTTGATCAAAAATTGATATAAATGAGGTGGAATTATTTATAGCAATCCTCTCCCTAGCTCTCTCCTTTTAAAAGGAGAGGGAACCTCCATTATAAATTCAATATAAATGACAACTCGACATACAAGAAATTTAATCATCTCTATTGAATATTTTGGGCAGAACAACAATCATCTTTCTTGTTAGATTGACCAAACAGGGCTCATTATGAAAATTATCGGACATCGTGGCGCACGTGGCGAAGCACCAGAAAATACCTTGGGGGGATTTCAATACATCCATGACTTAGGTATTCGTGCGGTTGAGTTTGATGTACGCCAACTCAAAGACGACGAACTCATCATTATGCATGATGATAATTTTTTGAGGACTACAGGCGTTGAACAAGCACTATATCCCCTAAAAAGTACCGAGTTGGACACCTACAACCAAGCACATATTTGGATGGATTGGGCAAAACAAGTCACGCCTACACTGAAACAATCACTGCAGATCATGCAAGACTTTCAACATATTGAAGTGGAAGTGAAAGCAGTTGAAACAGAAGCACAAGCTGAAAAATTAACTTTAGAATTACAACGCCAATTACAAGGTTTTGAACACAACGCGGTGATCACCAGTTTTGATCTGAAAATTCATCACGCTTTAAAACAACAAGGTACCCAATTTAAACAAGGCTTACTCATTGAAAAGGACATCGGTGAACGTGCAATTGAACAAGCGCTTGATCTTAACTGTGTTCAAATCGGTTGGATGGATCAACTTGCTCATGATGACATCATTAAAAAAACGCAAGCGGCACAACTCAACATCAGTGTATGGACAGTCAATGACATTGAGCGTGCCAAACATTTACGTGAACTAGGCGTTCAAGGTTTAATTACCGATTTTCCTAAAATGATGCAAATAGCCCTACAGCAAAAGCAATAATGCCGCATTAAAATTGTGGATTTTTGTTTTTATTTTATTTAAACCCCACAAATGAAATGTAACTTTATATATAAAATCAAAAACTAAGCGAAGTTTCATGCACATTTCCCACACATAAATTAACTTAAATTTGCACAAACTTCGCTGTTTCTTTTTTCCGATTAATCCCATCAAAATGATGTTTTATTCTGTTACTGTTTCGTACAATACAGTTGTACAATAATGCTAGTGGATAGCTGTTATAGCATGTTAAAATTCACCCATTACAGCCCTATAAAAAGTCGTTGGCTGTATCATATTTTTACCTCATACTTTAAGGTTCTTAGGAGTGCTGTTGGAGATGAATGCTCCCCTACCCAAAGCCCCAATTAACTGGATCGGTGTATTTGCGTTAGTTTTTTTACCTATCGTCGCACTGATCGCCATTCCTTTATATGCTTGGCATCATGATTTCAGTACTGCGGCGTGGATCAGCTTATTCGTACTACTTGGTTTAAGTAGTTTAGGTATTACTGCCGGTTACCATCGTTTATGGGCACATCGTGCTTATGAAGCGACTGTGCCGCTTAAAATTATTTTAATGATCATGGGAACTTTTGCCGTTCAGAACAGTATTTTGTTTTGGGCTTCAGGTCACCGTACTCACCATCGTCATGTCGATGATGTTGACCAAGATCCATATTCGATTAATAACGGTTTTTGGTATGCACATATCGGTTGGATGTTACGTAACTATCCTGCCTCAGAAGCCAATTATAAAAATGCACCAGATTTACTGAATGACAAAATTGTCATGTTCCAAGACAAATATTACATCCCATTGGTCATCATCGTTCATGCTGCGATTTTATTGCCAATTGGTTGGGCTGTTGGTGATATGTGGGGCGTGTTGTTATTAGGCGGTCTATTGCGCTTAATATTTAGCCACCATGTCACCTTCTTCATTAATTCATTGTGTCATATGTGGGGCAAACGTCCTTATACAGACGAAAATACAGCACGTGACAACTTTATTCTTGCCATTGCAACATGGGGGGAGGGTTATCATAACTATCATCACATTTTCCAGTACGACTACCGTAATGGTGTGAAATGGTGGCAATATGATCCAACAAAATGGCTCATCTGGACTTGCTCTAAAGTTGGCTTAGCAAAAAATTTACGCCGTATTCCAAGCTTTAATATTAAAAAAGCAGAATTGGCAATGAAGTTTAAATACGCTGAACAAGACTTGGCTGTGTATGGACATGATGTGAATGCTGATATTTTGGCAATGAAACAAAAAGTGGCGCAAGAATATGAGGCATTTACCCATACGCTCAATGATTGGGCGAAGTTAAAAGAGCAAGAGATTCAAGCGAAAAAAGCCGCTGTTGCTGAAAAAATTCACCAAATGGATGGCAAACTTAAAGTTGATTTTCAGTTGGTTGAACAAAAACTGAGTTACCATCGTTCACGTTTAGAAACTTTAATGCGCGGCATTAAAAAGAACGTCGTTTCTTAATCTGAATTGACTGAAAAGCTCCAAAATGGGGCTTTTCTTTTGGCTTTTTAAAGCCCTTTCTTCGTTTGATAAAGATAACTGATACAATATTTTTTATCGTAGATTAAGTTGGTTTTGAATTGAAATATATTGAATTTCGAAATTTTCATAATGAACTTCCATCTCACTGAAAGATAAGTTTAAAGCTTCGAATAAACTTTGAAATGAGTGTTGTGAAGATTTTAAACTTGTCGTGTAAATTTCAGAAAATTGGATTGATTCTTTATAAACATGAATAAAATAATACTCTCGATCAAGCTTAAATAGAAAAATTTCTGCTTCACCTAAGCCGTCACTTTGTTCAAAAAATGAATGGTAGCCTTTTCCTTTCAACACTTCATCGAGTGCAACATTGACACAGCCTATCTCTGCCACACTATTTTTAGCAAAAATTGGTAACTGCTCTACTTCTACTTGTTCAATCATGTTGTCATTCTTTTTAATTTGCACAGCTTATCCTATAACTTTGCTATAGTTTTCACAAAGCCATTGTGATGATCTGTTATGAAATTTAATCCTCGCTACCCATCCCTCAACCCAAAACTCTACCATGAGCAAATGCCCTCACCACTCAAAGGGGCAAAAGCAGGACATTTCAATGAAGCACTTGCGGATGATCTGCAATGGTCTGCGGATGAAAAAGCGCAGTGGGTTGAAATTTGTAGCGGACAAAAAACCTTTGCTGAATTTCACCCTTTGGCAATGGTCTATGCAGGACATCAATTTGGACAATGGGCAGGACAACTCGGTGATGGACGAGGTTTATTGATTGCCCAAGTTTTAAATAAAAAAGGTCAAACCATCGACTTGCATTTAAAAGGTGCAGGCTCAACACCCTACTCGCGTATGGGCGATGGTCGTGCAGTACTGCGTTCAGTAATTCGTGAATATCTCGCAGGTCATGCGCTGAATTCTCTAGGCGTACCCTCAAGTAATTCCGTCGGATTCACAACTTCTGAACAAGGCGTACAACGTGAAAAACTCGAATTGGGTGCAATGATGCTTCGTACATCTGACTGTCATATTCGTTTGGGACATTTTGAATGGATCAATCAATATCAGCCTGAATTACTCAAAGAATTTACCGAAAAATGCATCAAATGGCATTATCTTGAATGTCTTGATGCTGAACAACCGATTTTGGCCTTTGCCACCAAAGTCATTCAAAATACAGCCGTCATGATTGCAAAATGGCAATTGGTAGGTTTTGCCCACGGTGTGATGAATACCGATAATTTAAACATTACAGGTTCAACTTTAGACTTTGGACCTTATGGTTTTATGGAGCGTTTCCGCCCGAATTGGATCAACAATCACAGTGATTACAATGGTCGTTATACCTACCAAAACCAACCGAGTATTGCGCATTGGAATTTATGGAATTGGCTCAACAATTTAATTCCTTTGGCAACACCTGAAAACAAAGAGCAATTTAAACAAGACCTTGCCGCTTGTTTGGAACATTTTGAGCCAACATTCTTAGAACATTATACCCATGGTTTATGTCAGAAAATGGGGCTACCAAGCTTCCATAAAGATAGTTTTGACTGTGCCATGGCATTTTTAAGAATTCTACAAACAGAGCAACTCGACTATACCGACAGTTTTATTCGGTTACAGAACAAACACTATGAAGCCATTAAAGATGACTGCTTAGACCGTCGTCAGTTTGAAAGTTTCTTAGCACAATATGAAAGTATTCGAACAAACCAAGACACGGAGCAACTCGATGCAGAAATGCTTAAAGCCAATCCTGTGTATATTTTACGAAATCACATGGCACAAAAAGCGATTGAACTGGCGGAACGTAATGATTTTTCAGAAGTAAATCGTCTGTTTAAATTACTCAGTCAACCATTCAGCAAACAAAGTAATCTGGAAAAAGCTGAAGACTTAGCACCTTTACCTAGTGATGTGCCTGAAGTCATGGTGAGTTGTTCCTCATAAATCAATGTTAAATTACCAATGGGTAGCTTGTCCTACCCATTGTCATTCAAGAGAAAATTTAAACAATATCACCACGACATAAGTAACTCATTTTTTATAAAATATTGGTTAAATAAACAAGTTATTTTAACAATGAATAAAAACATTATTTTCTTGATCACCTTGATTATTCTTGCAATTGCAGGGGCTTTTGCTTATCAAAAATATAATCAATATTTACCGACCGCATCACAAGAGATACAGGTTGAAAATTTTTCTACCGCACAAATTCAACAGATTCGCCAAAATACCCCCATAACCGAAGTTAAAGTGTATAAAGCTAAACGCCTAATTAAACTCATGCATCGTGATCAAATCATTCAAAGCTATCCCATGCGTTTGGGCTTTAATCCCATTGGACATAAAGTTCAAGAAGGCGATGGTAAAACCCCTGAAGGACAATATATTTTAGATTGGCGTAATCCGAAAAGTGCATTTTATAAGTCGTTACATGTATCGTATCCCAATGCACAAGACCAAGCCAAAGCCAAAAAACTTGGTGTTTCTGCGGGTGGTGATATTATGATTCATGGTTCTGCAACCACTACACAAGTCAATAAACTCCCCAAACTCATGACCTATTTGCCACAAAAAGATTGGACATGGGGCTGTGTTGCTGTTCGCAATGTCGACATGGATGAAATCTGGAAATTGGTGGATGATGGAACCATAATCACGATTTATCCATAAATAATCTGTGCTTGATATAGGAAATAAAAACATGCATGAAGATGAGATTCAGACATTGGCGATACAGATCGCAGCACAGCTTCCCTTGGCTGAACTCAGCTATCCTTTTGGTGAAGATGTTCGTGTTTTTAAAGTCATGAATAAAATTTTTATGATGAGTTTTAAACATGCAACTCAGAAAATTATTAATCTCAAATGTACGCCTGAACAATCTGAAATTTTACGGGATTTATATCCCTCTATTCATACAGGCTATCACATGAATAAACAACACTGGATTTCAATCTATGCGGGTGAAAAAATTGATGCACAGTTGATTGAAGATTTAGTCGAGACCTCTTATCAATTGGTGACAGAGCAATTGACTAAAAAACAAAAACAAGTACTCGCGATACATTCAGCCATTTAATAATTGTTTAATTTACAAGGTGTCGAATGAAAGAAATCACAGTACGCATTAAAAAAACAAAAATATGAAAAAAACCTTCAATAAACCACTGATCAAGCATAAACTCTTGTGCTACATCCGACTTCCAGCTTCGTCTTCCTTGTGAATATGGTGCAATAAAATAAGTCAAAATAAACAAAATAACCATAACAACAAGCAAAATATAATGCTGCAAACCTGTACTCAAAAATGCGATTAGACAGCCAAAAGCAGAAAGAAAAAACAGCACTGCAAAAAATCGACGAAGATGGTAATAATCAGAGGTGTTAGACATGTCATTTTTCTATAGATGTTATTCGATTGTGTTACGTTCACAAAAGATCAAGATCAAAACGAGTTCAAAGAGTGAAGTATCATTTTTATAAAATACATGATTCAACGTCGTTTTCATCATATAAATATGAAATTGATTGTCTGTTTTTTAATTGCTGTTATCAACACTTATACCCAATATCTGTGGATAAACCTGTGTTTATCCACAAATTATGTTTCAAATTGTAACTTTTTTAATCTTCTGGATATTCAAAACGGTAGCCTACACCATAAACCGCTTGTACCCATTCATGACGATTGCCTGTTTCCGCCGCTTCTGAAATTTTACGACGTAAGTTCTTGATATGACTATCAATAACACGGTCAGCAACATCAAAGCTGTCTGGATTAATATGGTCTAAAAGCTGTGCACGTGAATACACTTGCCCCACATGCTCTAAGAATAACTCCAATAAGCGGAACTCAGTTGGTGTTAAATTCAACGATTTTTGTTGATACCAAATGCGTTGTTGTGCTTTATCCATGCGGAATAAATTATTTTCCTCAGGCTCTGCTTTACGTTCTAAACGGCGTAACACAGCTTGGACACGTGCCACCAATTCTTTAGGGCTAAACGGTTTACAGACATAATCATCCGCGCCCATATTTAAGCCCAAAACACGGTCAATTTCTTCTGTACGTGCAGTGACCATAATAATAGGTAAATCAGACTGTTCACGCACTTTACGGCAAATGGTTAAGCCATCCATACGCGGTACCATCAAGTCTAAAATCATTAAACTCGGTTTACGTTGCAAGAAGCTATCGTAAGCTTCTTGTCCATCATGAAACATACTGACTTCTAAGCCTGCTGCTTCTAGATAATCTCGCACCAATTGCGCAAGTTCCACTTCATCTTCGACAAGCATAATATGCTTCATGTTGTATTTTCCTCTTTTAACACTTTGTTTATTTTGGGAAAGTTAATTTACAACGCAAACCACCCAATGGAGAATGCTCAAAACTCAACTTACCACCTAAGGCTTGGGCAATTTTACCTGATAATGCCAAACCTAGACCTGTACCACCTGTACTACGTGTCCGAGAATCATCCACTCGATAAAAACGCTCACCAAGTTTTGCCAATTGCTCATCACTTAAACCCAATGGACTATCATCAACATAGATCGTCCAACTTTGTGTATCTTGTACGGTATGAATCTGTACTTCACCACCTGCTTCAGTATAGCGAATACTATTGCCCAACAAGTTCACCATAATTTGTTTAAAACGATCTATATCTAATTGTAATTTTGTACCTTCACCACTAACTTGAATTGATAAATTGGCTTGTTCAAATTTCGGTCTAAAGTTTTCAACTTCTTGCAAAACTACATCCCACGGATCTACGTCAGCAAAATAGCATGTCAGTTGCTGTGCTTCAGCTTGCGCTAAATCTGCCAAATCTTGGGTCAATTTCTTCAAACTGGTAACTTGACGCAACATCGAATCAAAATGTTCTGGTGTTGGTTTTCTAATCCCATCTTGCATGGCTTCGATTTGCGCCTGCAACACCGCTAAAGGTGTTTTCAGTTCATGTGATGTATCTGCGACCCATTGACGACGTGAATGTTCATGCTGATCCAAGATAACTGCCAACTGATTAATTTCTTTAGATAAATCACCCAACTCATCATTTCGCTTAACGACAACTTGATGTTGATAATTCCCTTGGGTTAACTCACGTGTTGCATGTAATAAGCGTTGAATCGGCTTTTTAAAATAAGTTGCTAATAATAATGCTGCAACTAAACTTGCAATCACAGATAAAATATAAATGAGCAGTAAAAAGCGCTTTTGATTACTAAAAAAATTAATACTTAAAGCATCATCCTGATCTAAAACAGGTTTTAAGCCCAAATAACCCACGACTTGATCTTTGACAATAATCGGACGAAATGAGACTTGATCTTCTGATGGCTCACCAATAATGAATTGATGTTTCGCATCATATAAAGATAAACGAGAACTCAAACCTAAACGGTCAGGCATTGAAATAAAACGTTTTTTACCTTCTTGCTTCAAAGAAGATACCGCTGTTTGACTCTTATTATTTTTTTCAACTGGTTTAAAAAAGTTTTGATTAGCACTTAAGGGAAATTTTAAACCTTCAAAAGGTTGATATTCGGAAGGTAAATTTTCTTGCAGCATTTGCAATTCAGCAGGATCAAGTTTTCTTTGATTCATGCCCGAATCTTGGCTGATCTGACTGACTAAAGTATGCTCTTTAAAATAACGCTGTTGCAAGGCAATATCATACTGACGTCGCAACCACCAGTGTGATAATTTATCATAATCATCAGGTGCAGCTTCCCCTTCAATTTGTAAAATTTGTGCCTGAACAGCATTGCCCCAGTCATGGTATAAACCATATACGCTCGCTAAATTTTCAATCAAATGATCAAGTTTTTGCATCTCTACATCTGCAACATATTTCGCGAAATTTTTCTGCATTGTCCAATGCAACACACCCAAACTGACGGTCGTAATCACTAAGGTCGTAAGTAAAACCGTCAAAAATAAGCGTAATGCGATGGGGACTCGGCGTATGTTCAAATTAACTCTCACACATATTCTTCTTTATTATTCATTGTAACCAACCATGTGAAAAAATGCCCTCCATTGTTTCTACATCATTATTATTTAATCTTTAAGCATTGAAAATATTGATAAGATCATTGGAGTAGACATAATGCAAGCCCACACCAAAATCGCACTTGTTGCTGCTAGTATTCTGAGTATGGGGGCATTAACTGCCTGTCAATCGACGTCTAGTTCAAAGCCTGAATATGCTGGGCATATGATGAGACACCACCATGACCGTCAGATGAGTCCTGAACAACGTGCCCACTTCAAACAAATGCGTGCTGAACGTCAAGCTTTTCATGAACAGGTTCAAAAAGCCTGTGATGGTAAAACAATAGGTCAAACGACCCAACTAAAAGCAGGTGACAAAACTGTAGATGGCACATGTAATATGGTGTTTAAAGCAGATCGTAAAGCATTACGTGAGATGCGAAGCGAATTTCGTCAAGCTCAAGGTCGTATGATGCGCGATCATCATCGTGGTCAACATCATATGCAACAAATGACCGAAGAACAACGTGCACAATTGCAACAGCAACGTGAACAAAAGCGTACTGAACGTCAAGCTTTTCATGAACAAGTTCAAAAAGCTTGTGCAGGACAAAATAATGGCCAACCTATTCAAGTCAAATTAGGCGAAAAAACTATTACTGGAACATGTGTAGTTAAGTTCCAAGCACAAAAATCTGTGTAACCGATGCAATCTATTCCCCCGATAACAGATATAAAAGCATCATAAAATTTCAAAAACTGTGAGATTAAATCGCCTTTCGGGGCGATTTTTTTAAACTAAAATAGAAAAATGACTGACCTTCAATGAAAGCGTAGTGATCAGCCAAAAATGCCACACTTTTTATGTTTTTTGAGATAAAAGTAAAGCAATTATGTACTGACTAATTTTTTTGAATTCGTCATTCTGACAAACGCATGTTTGGAAATATCTTTTTACGATTTTGACTATTTGTGAACATAATTTCTTTATAAAACTGTTTACACTCAAGGGACTTACAAGATTGATACTATTTTTCTTTGACTTTACAGTCACAGAGAAATCACACAGAAATACTTGTACGTTATTATAAGTTGTTGCACGATGTACATAACAACTATGTGTCGATGAAGACATGCATCGTATTTATTAGGATTATAAATCTGGTTTAACCAGTATTGAGGAAACCGATATGCCACAATACAAAGCACCCTTACGTGATATGCAATTCGTTTTACATGAATTATTAAATGTCGAAGAACACTACGCTAAACTCCCTGCATTTTCTGACACCGTAAGCCGTGAGTTGGTTGACCAATATTTAGAAGCTGCGGCTGACTTTTGTGAAAATGAACTTTCTCCACTCAATCAAGTAGGCGACCGTGAAGGCTGTACATGGAATGACGGTGTAGTAACTACACCAACTGGCTTCAAAGAAGCATATCAAAAATATATTGAACTTGGTTTCCCATCGCTTTCTGTACCAGAAGCACATGGCGGTCAAGGTTTACCTGGTTCATTAGGTACCGTTATTTCTGAAATGGTAGGTTCTGCAAACTGGGCATGGGGTATGTATCCTGGTTTGTCTCATGGTGCAGTACGTACCATTGAACATCACGGTTCTGCTGAACAAAAAGATACCTATTTACCAAAACTTGTGTCAGGTGAATGGACGGGTACCATGTGTTTAACAGAATCTCATGCAGGTTCTGACTTGGGGATTATCCGTTCTAAAGCTGAACCACAAGCAGATGGTAGCTATGCAATCTCTGGTGAGAAAATCTTTATCTCAGCAGGCGAACACGACATGGCTGAGAACATCATCCATATCGTATTGGCACGTTTACCAGGTGCACCGAAAGGCACCAAAGGTATTTCTCTATTCATCGTACCAAAATTCAATGTCAATGCAGATGGCTCTCTAGGTGAGCGTAATGCGGTGCGTTGTGGTTCGATTGAACACAAAATGGGGATCCATGGTAATGCTACGTGCGTCATCAACTTTGATAACGCAAAAGGTTTCTTGATCGGCCCTGAAAATCGCGGTCTAAACTGCATGTTTACTTTCATGAACACTGCACGTATTGGTACGGCTGTTCAAGGTTTAACCGCTTCTGAATCTTCTTTCCAAGGCGCGCTTGCTTATGCGAAAGAACGTTTAGCGATGCGTTCACTTTCTGGCCCTAAAGCACCTGAAAAAGAAGCAGATCCAATCATCGTGCACCCTGCTGTACGTAACATGTTAATGACGCAGAAAGCTTTTGCTGAAGGTGGTCGTGCGCTTGTTTACTTCTTGTCTCAATATGCCGACATTGTCGAACAAGGTGCGACAGAAGAAGATCGTAAATTTGCTGACAATATTTTGTCTTTATTAACACCAATTGCGAAAGCATTCTTAACTGAAACTGGTTCAGAATCTGCAAAACACGGTGTTCAAGTCTTTGGTGGTCATGGCTTTATTTCTGAACATGGTATGGAGCAAATCGTACGTGATACACGTATCTCTTGCTTATACGAAGGCACAACTGAAATTCAAGCACTTGACTTGCTAGGTCGTAAAGTTTTAGGTACTCAAGGTGCAATGTTGAAAGACTTCACTAAGATCATCCATAAATTTATCGAAGCAAACAAAGACAATGCTGAATTAAAAGAATTCTTAGAACCACTTGCTGCGCTGAATAAAGAGTGGGGTGATCTAACCATGCAAATCGGTATGAAAGCAATGCAAAATCCAGACGAAGTGGGTGCTGCAGCAGTTGATTACTTATACTTCTCTGGTTATGTAACACTTGCATTCTTATGGGCTCGTATGGCACTTGTTGCACAAGAAACTTTAGCAGCAGGTACAACCGATGTAGATTTCTACAATGCCAAAGTAACCACTGCACGCTTCTACTTCAAGAAAATCTTGCCACGTGTACGCTCACACGTAGACGTAATTGCAGGCGGTCTAGAGCCTTTAATGACTTTAGATGCTGAACACTTTGCATTTTAATTGATTAAAAAACTGTACCCATGCGTGCAGAAATCGAGAAAGGACAGTCATAGCTTTGATTGTCCTTTTTCTTTATAAATACACATCATCAATCTTTGGTTGAATAACACCATTGAACGCTTTGTTTTAGACTAAGATTGACACAGATACAAACAAAAAACAGGTGAATGAACTATGCCAATTTATAATGCGCCTCTTGCAGATATGCGTTTTATTCTTAATGATGTTTTTAATGCAGAGCAATTCTGGCAAGCGAACGAAAACCTTGCTCATTTAGATGCAGCAACCGCTGAAGCTATTTTGGAAGAAATGGCTAAATTTGCACAAAATGTTACCCTTCCTTTAAACCGTACAGGTGACGAAGAAGGTGCACACTATGAAAATGGCAAAGTCACTACACCTGCAGGTTTTAAAGAAGCATTCAAACAATATGCTGAAGGTGGTTGGATCGGCTTAGGTGCTGACGAAGAATGGGGCGGTCAAGGCATGCCAAAAATGCTGACTGTACTTGCAGATGAAATGTTATTTGCAACCAACCCATCATTCATGCTCTACCCGCTTCTTTCAGTCGGTGCAGGTATGGCGTTAAACAGCTATGCATCTCAGGAACAAAAAGAGACTTACCTGCCTAAAATTTACTCTGGTGAATGGTCAGGTACCATGTGTTTGACTGAGCCACATGCAGGTACAGACTTAGGGATTATCAAAACCAAAGCTGAACCGAATGCAGATGGTACTTATAACATCACAGGTACAAAAATCTTTATTACAGGTGGTGATCATGATCTTGCTGAAAACATCATTCACCTTGTTTTGGCAAAAACACCTGATGCACCTGCGGGTTCACGTGGTATTTCTCTATTCATCGTTCCGAAATTCATTGTCAATGCTGACGGTTCTCTAGGCGAGCGCAATACTGCAGGCCCGGGTTCCATTGAACACAAAATGGGGATCAAAGCATCTGCAACTTGCGTGATGAACTTTGACGCTGCTAAAGGCTACCTCGTAGGTAAAGAAAACGAAGGTTTAGCGGCAATGTTCGTGATGATGAACTACGAACGTTTATCGATGGGCATCCAAGGTCTAGGTGCTTCTGAATACGCTTATCAAAATGCTGCGCAATATGCGACAGATCGTTTACAAGGTCGTAGTGCTCAAGGCGTTCAATCTCCAAACAAACCTGCGGACAGCATCCTTGTTCATGGTGATGTACGTCGTATGTTGTTGAATGCGCGTGCAAACAACGAAGCCTCTCGTGCTTTTGCAGTGTATGTCGGTCAACAGCTTGACATCACTAAATTCTCTACAGATGCTGAAGCTGTAGCAGCTGCAAATAACCGTGTTGCCCTGCTTACACCTATCGCAAAAGCCTATTTAACAGATACTGCATTTGATGCTGCAATTGATGCACAAATGGTCTTTGGTGGTCATGGCTTTATCCGTGAATGGGGCATGGAACAATGCGTTCGTGACTTGCGTATTGCACAAATTTACGAAGGAACCAACGGCGTTCAATCACAAGATTTAATTGGTCGTAAAACCATTAAATGCAATGGTGCATTTATTGCAGAATATATTGCAGAAATCCGTGATTTTGCCAATGATCTAGATTCTGACTTAAACTTCATTAAAGATGCAACTTTAGACGTTGCAACTGAAATTGAAGTGGTGACTCAGCGTATTCTTGAACGTGCTAAGGAACATGCTGATTTTTCTAATGCTGTAGCGGTTGATTACTTACATGCAGTTGGTTTACTCAGCTTTACTTATATGTTTGCACGTATTGCTAAAGCTGCGAAAGCGAAAGAAGGTCAATTCTACCAAGACAAATTGGCATTGACACATTACTTCATTCAACGCGTGCTGCCTGACCTAAGCTCACGTATTGCTAAAATCAAATCTGGCGCAGAAGTGATTATGGGCTTTAGCGAAGATTACTTTACTAATCAGGCTTAAGCTCTAAATTTTAAAAAGTTTTAAACTTTGACAATGCCCTCAACTTGTAAAAGTTGGGGGTGTTTTTTTATAGCTTTTACTTTTACACCAAAGTAAGGAAATCATATTAAAAATGAATATTATAGAAATAGGTACAAAAGAATTCTCTTTTTCTATTCTTAACAAGTACACTCATAAGAATCTAATAGCTTTGAAAATGAATATTAATAAGCATTCATATGGAACTTTTGATTCACCAACATATATTCCCAGCTTCATTGGGAGCTTAAAAAATTTAATACAAGACCCGATTTATAAAAATGATAATTTAACTATAGAAAATTATTTAGAAAACCTAAGTACAAATCATGAACTAACTACTCATTACAGACTAACGTTAGAAGAAACCTTTGACGACTTTTCAAAAGTTGCTGTGAGAAACCAAAACTCCATTTTTTTCTTGTTTAAATTACACAAAGATCCATTTTTTTCATACCCAAACTTAGTAGAAGGAATCATTTATGCTGACCATGTTAATATTAATTCTGTAAATTCAGCTCTTGATGATTTGATTGAATACATAAAAGTACTAACTTAAATCATAAAGCACCCCATCTAAGCTAATATTTTTTTGAATTATTTAAAATAATACCTCCTCACCGACTCCGCCATTTGAGTATTCTTATTTTCCAACGCCTGCGCCACATTTCCAGCATCTACAGCACTGCGATTTTGACTGACTTTAAACTTACCGATGATTGAATCTATTTTGATTTCAATCGCCACAATTTTCTCTAATTGCTCTGCTATAAAATCATTCGGGGCATCACCCATTTTCCATGGTAATGGCTGAGTCGCTTCATGCGTTCGAGTAAGTCGAGCCAACACGCCACGCAAATATTTTTCATCTTCTATTTTACGAATCATCCCTTTCACATGCACCACCCGATAATTCCAAGTCGGTACAACTCGATGATGCTCCTGTTTACCTTCGTACCAATTCGGTGAAATATAAGCCTGATCGGCATGAAATATCACATAAGCAGATTGGTCATTGTCCAACAAATGAAATAATGGATTGGCTTTCGCAATATGCCCTCGCAGGACTCCATTTGCATCTACTGAACGATCCAACTCAAAAGGAATATGATTGGCTTCAATTTCACCTTCATGAACGACCATTAAACTCCCTAATGGATTGTTTTCGACTAAGTCAAAAAGTTCTTTTAAATCTTCTTGTTTAAAGTGTGTTGGTAAGTACATTGATAATTAATACTCTTTTGAACCGTCTGGGCTGGTTTTAAATATCTCAGGTAATTTGGCATTTTCAGTAAAAGCCTCACCTTTGAAAATATTAACCACTTCAATTTTACCCATGATTTGCTGATTAAACTCATCCAAACGTTCCGCAGGTATCCACATTTCCTGACAAAAATCATCACCTACAGTATGTACTTCAAATTGAGCCAAATACTCATCTGCCAACTCAAAACGTGTGACATAACCGATGTAACCACTCGCTTGATCTTTGGTATTCCAATCTAATGCAATCTTTTCAGCATACTTTTGATTGAGTACAGGATAAAAAATAGGTTGCCAATACAGACGTGGTGGAAATGCTCGAAAATTTGTACTTTCAATTAAACGGTATTCAAATAATCCAACGGGGCGATATAAATACATATTTGTCCTTATTTTTATCAAAATTGATCTTAAATGACAGATTAATATTTTCAAAATTTTATTTGCTTCACAACTCCCTTTCATGTGCATGAAATTTGCATGGTTTTAAATAACTTAAAACTTAGGCAATGGAGGATGATATGAATAAAGACCCGCGTATAGAGAAAATTGAGAAAATCCTCGATAAATTTGGCAATCTTGCTGTTGAAGCCTTTCATTATTTAGCACTTTTTATTATTGGCTGTATGATTGCATGGTCGGCGGTACATACCATTGTAGAAATTTTAACTGTTAAAAAATATGCCAGTATTGATGATATTTTATTGTTATTCATTTATCTAGAACTCGGTGCAATGGTTGGAATTTACTTTAAAACCAACCATATGCCTGTACGCTTTTTGATTTATATTGCCATTACGGCACTGACTCGGCTACTAATTTCAGACATTCAACATGATCATAAAGCGGATATAGATCAAATTATTATTACAGGTTCAATTTTAATTTTAGCGATTTCCATTTTAATTGTGCGTTTTGCTTCATGGAAATTTCCTTCCGTGATTCGGGAAAAACAGCACGATCATCCTGTACCACATGGCAAAACCCCACGCCCAGAAGACGATGAACTGGCTTAAAAAACCACTTACCCCTCTCCTCAAGGAAAGGGAATTATGTTGGAGGTCGATATTTATTGCTCTAGCGATCATTAGGGATTTGAATATAACGCCCATTTTCATAGATCCAATGCATACCGACCTGAGGATCAGGCAAACCATAACGGCGCCAGTCACTAATCAGCATATATTGTGAACTTTCAATCCGCCCACCGTCACCATTGACATAACCATAACTGCTGCCCGAAGACTGTGTCTGGGTTGGAAATTGCTGTTGATAAATAATCGTCACGCCATTCTGTTGTGGGTAAACAGGATAAGGTCGACTTGGATAGTTTTGATGTGGATAATGCGGATAATTTGGATAAGAATTTCCCCATTGCCCATAATTTTGTGATGGTCGAATGGGAATCTGCTTGCTCTGTGTCAAACCGTTTTGATCTGTATATTGATAAGTTTGCGTTGGAATTTGATGCTGCCGACGTTCAACACTCCGATACCCCGCCCAATCTCGTGCATCTGCATAGAGTGTGGTTGAAAATGCACTACACATCAGTGTCACTACACTCAAGTTGAATAAGTTTTTCACCTCAACCTCCACCATAAAACCGTTTAGTTGTTATTTTAATGCCAAATCTGAGATAAATAATGAATATTTTATACACAATATGAAATGGCATTTTAATATTAACTTGATTTCATTTAAGTCATTTAAAATACAATCTGCTAAGATATTGTTTTTTGTCGGATGGATGCTGTACTGTGGCTGAACTGAGTTTTGACCGTTTACATCAATTTTTTTGTAAAGTACCAAGTGTGCAAAAAGCGTTTATTGACAGTTATGGTACGGATGGAAAATCGGCATGGTGGTTTAAATTTCAGATTAATATCGAACACCCTTTGGCTTGGCAAACGGTACAAGAATTGGGACATGTGCTGAATTATATTTCAAAAAATGAACGTCTTCCGACTCAATTTTTACCTGTTTCACCACCACCGTATATGAATGGTGAAGCAAAACAATTTTTAGCTTGGGTCATTCAATGTAATCACGCAGACTTTCCACCAGATGTCGTCTGTGACTGGTTAGAAGCGCGTTTACCACAACCCGTTGAAGATGAAAGTCAGTGGAAAATCAAAACTGATTTGCATGAACTAGATAAAATCTCAGATAAAGATCTAGATAAAATGGTGCCACCGAATCCACAATAAAAGATGCTCTGTACTCATGCCATTTTAAACATGAGTACAGCATTATTTTTAGTTTGGTGGAAATTGAATGTTATCAATTTTCTTTTTAATGGCAACGAGCTGTTTAATTTCTTTGGCTTTTTCTACATTTTTAGAAATACCTAAACCCTTTTCAAAAGCGACTTGGGCTAACTCTAGGACATCTATATTATCACTGCCATTTTCATAAGCTTTTACTGCCCATTGATAATTTTCAGGTTCATCCTCTATAACAGCCAATGAATCCATTGCTTGCAGTTGTCCCTTTTCAGCGGCACGCTTAAATAAATTGATACTTTCTTGAAACAATTTTTGTTGATCACTTTCCCCAGTTAACTGACGATATTTCCATATTGCCAACTGATTCATACCATTCACATCACCAAGAGCAACTGATCGTTCTAATAATTTTTCAGCTTTCTGAACCAATTTCGGGTCATCTTCTAAAAACATCCATTGTAAGGCAAGCTGATTCATTGCAACTGTACTATTTAAATCAATGGCTTTGAGTAACCACTTCTGTCTCTTATCATTCTCCACTTCTTGTTTAGCAAGATGAATATATGCATCTGCATGACCTTGTTTAGCCTGCTTTTCATAAAATTTTTGAACTTGCTTTTGTATTTCAACAAGATCTTTATCAGTAAAAATATCTGAAACATCATAAAGCTGTTTATCATCTAAAATCTCAAGTTTAGCCAGAATACGCCCCTGATCTGACTGTTGTTTAAGTTTAGACAGCTTTTGATTTAACACATTTCGTACTTCAGCCGTAATCTGTTCTCGAGATGGGGCTTTTAATTTAACTAAATCTTGAGATGAACAGATGCTGCTTTCAAAACCAAAATTATCAAGTTTACTTCCAGCTTTAAATGCAGAATATGACCATTTACATGCTTGATCTGAGTATTCATTGGATGCAATAAATGCCATCATGATCATTGCATCAGCAGATATTTGTGCATCATTTTTCACGATTGGCTTTAAAATTTTAATTTGTTGCTCTAAATCAGAAACGCCATTATTAAGCTTATCACTATAATATTCAAAGAATATTTCATACATGGCAGTATAATCACCAAGTCTTGCAGCATTAAAAGCCAATTTTTTATATTGACGGTTACTTTCAAATAAATATGGATTTAAATCCATCTTTTGATAATATTGCGCCAACAAATACATCGCTTCAGCATCACCTTCATCCGATGCTTTTTTTAGTAAAACAATGGCTTTTTGATGGTCAATACCCACTTTTTCACTACCTGTTTGCAACTCTTTCGCCTGAGTGACTAAAGGATTTTCGGCAAAGGTCGATACTGAACTCAGTATTAATGCAATTGATATAGTTAAAGCCTTACAATGTTGTTTAAAAAAATTTATTTATTGTTTTCTCTCAAATTCAAAAGTTTAATTCTTTATTTCGATTAAAATTAAATACCAAAAACTGCTTTTCTAGTCTCTTCTTTTTCAACTAAGTTTTTTAACTTTTTCTGTACTCGATCTGCTAAAACTTTATCCTTCGGTACACCTAAGCCTTCAGAGTATGCTTTATACGCTATTTCTAAAATACTTTGTTCTTTTGTCCCATTTTTGTAGGCTTCAACTGCCCAGAAATAACTGTCAGATTCAGCTACAGCTTTTGAAAGATTTTCCATCGCATTGAGAGAATCTAGTTCTGCGGCAGACTTTAATAGTTCAATTGAATGATCAAGCACTTCTTGATCTTCACTTTCATTGTAAAGCCAAGTTCCTAATACCCCCATTGCAATAGGATCATTTAAAACAATTGCTTTTTCTAAATACTGTCGTCCTAGCGCTACATTCTGCTTAGATCCATTCTCGCCATATAAATAGTTATAACCGGCTTTGTTGCACAAACCTATCTGTAAAGGCTTTTTCAGCGATATAATTTTCAAATGAAGAAGCCTACACACAAAAT
>NZ_JACANS010000019.1:0-64561 GCF_030329305.1 Acinetobacter sp. 251-1
TTTTGTGTGTAGGCTTCTTCATTTGAAAATTATATCGCTGAAAAAGCCTTTACAGATAGGTTTGTGCAACAAAGCCGTAATATACTCATAAATTTTTAAAGATTTCATAAATTATTACCTCATGTTATTGAAATCTTGTCCTAATTGCTTCAATGCTAACTCAATAGCATTTGCAGGATCACGTCCTATTTTAAGAGCCGTATTTTTTGCTAAACTGGCTTTGTTGCACAAACCTGCTCTTCAATGCTCCTTTAGCAATATAATTTTCGAATGAAGAAGTCCCAAAAAAACCTATCGTACAACCAAGCCTTAATTAATCATGGCAATCTCACCATTTGGTTTGATCCAAATACTCAGTGGTATGCTAAGAAAAATGGCAAACAAGGTCTTAGCCCAACCGATTCGGATGCTGCAATACAATGTTGTTTAAGGATTAAATCTCTATTCAGACTTACGTTGTGTATGGTCACAGGTTTTGTGCGAAGTTTGATTAAATTGTCAGACTTAGATTGGACAGTACCTGATTATTCTACGCTGTGTCGTCGCCAAAAACATATTGATATCGCAATTAGCTATCAGAAAAGTCATGATGGGCTTCATCTACTCGTCGACTCCACTGAGCTGAAGTTTTGGATGAGGGTGAATGGAAATGGAAGAAACATCAGCCTGAATATCGTCGACAATGGCGTAAATTACATATAGACATTGATGCAGAAACTCTACAAATACGGGCAGTTCAACTCACTACAAATAACGTGGGCGACTCACAAGTGCTTGGTGATTTGTTGGATCAGATCCCATCAGATGAGCGAATAGATTCCGTGTATACTGATGGTACTTATGACATGAAACGCTGTCGACAAGTGATTACAGATCAAAATGTACATGCAATCATTCCGCCCAAGAAAAATGCCAAGCCTTGGAAAGACAAACGAGCAAGTTCAATTGAACGTAATAGACTACTTGATACAGTAAAGCGCTTGGGCAGAGCAATATGGAAAAATGGTCAGGGTATCATCGAAGAAGTTTGGTTGAAACCAAGATACACTGCATCAAATTATTAAGCGATAAACTAAGTATGAGGAACTTTTAAAAGTCAGGTAAATAAGGTTCATGTACGTATTACTGTATTGAATAAATTTATCGAATTAGGTCGAGACCACATACCCAAGTTACATCTTAAATTTGGTAAACCCAAGAAAAAATGGCCTTTATATGTTTGTGCAACAAAGCCTTGCAGACTTAAATGATTTACCGATGCAGTATTTAGAACTTGATATTAAATGTAAAGAAAATGAAAATTGTATTTATCAGACCTAACTCTCCGATTGGAAAATTCATATTTCTATAGAGCTATAAATATGGCAATAATATAAAAGGCCACTTTATGATGAACCCTACAACCTCTAATTTTAAAGATAAAGCGCTCGGTTGCCTGATTGGGCTCGCATGTGGTGATGCTGTTGGTACTACCGTTGAGTTTTTGCCCCGAGGCCGATTTAAGCCTGTTACGGACATGATCGGAGGCGGAAAATTTCAACTCAAAGCAGGCATGTGGACAGATGACACTGCAATGACTTTGTGTTTGGCTGAAAGTTTGATTATTCACAAAGGCTTTAATGCACAAGATCAAATGGATCGTTATTGGTTGTGGCTAGACCAAGGCTATAACTCCTGTTTGCCTCATGCTTTTGGAGTTGGAAAAACCATCTTGAATGCTTTATTTCGCTATCATAAGACGGGGCAAGTTTATAGTGGTCGTACCGAATCACACTATTCCGGTAATGGGTCTTTAATGCGTCTAGCCCCGATTATTTTATATTATCAACACGATTTAACTCTGTTATATCGTTACGCTGCATTAAGTTCACAAACCACACATGCATCTACTGAGTGTATTGAAGCTTGTCAGTACTTTGCTCATGTAGTCACCAATGCTTTACAGGGACAACCCTAGCTTTCTATATGTTACATTGACTTCTTCAACTTTTTGTTTACCACGCTGATAACCTTTTTCCTGTTCTTCTAAACGGAATCTTTCAGCTTTTTCAGGCCAAGCTCTAGTCTCTTTTTCTAAAGCGTCAAGTCCTTTTTCTAAAGCACTGAATCCTTTGGATATAGCCTCTTTCGTTTCTCGATAATTGTTCCCTACTCCTTTGAATGCTTCTTTAGTTTTGGTAATTTTCCCACTGTCTTTATGCTTACTATTTCCACCAAAATTATTGATAAATGGTAAAACCACAATATAAAAAATAAGTGCAATAACAATAAATACAATGATTTCCATGACTATCCCCCAGAAACACAAAAATATCAATGCAGGTCACCCTGCACCTAAAGGAGAATTTAAGTCAAAAAAGTGATTATACCACTTTCGCTTGCTTCCCCTTTTTTCAGGTTTACTCGCTTCTCGTTCCGTCTGAATTTTAGCAAGTAATCTTTCGTACTATTGATGCCTTTAACTAGCGCTTGATATTGCTAACACGTAGAGTTTCAGGAGTGCAACCAATTTTAGGCGCAATAGCAGTGATCGCAGCCCAATTCGATGGATAATCTTTTTCAGATTCAAGAACAAGTTGAACTGCACGTTCTTTGATTTCATGGGTATAGTTTGATTTTTTCATCGGGGTAGTTTCTCAGAATATCGACTCTCCGACAAACCCGGTACGGTTCACTATTCATATTCTTTTTTAATTGAATCAAACTTTAAGACAACTTTTTGATCAGCAGGAATGATCTCTGTGTAATCTGTATTATATTTTTCCCCGAAATAGCTCACCTGAATTGGATAATATTTTTCATTATTATCAATCACCTGAATTTGACTATCAAAACTATAATGCAATGGAGAGCCTTCTTCATGATTCCCACCATTATCTCCTGCCTTTTCAGCTACACCATAAGCGCCTATAAAATCATCTTCAGGTAAATGAATAACATTCCATGAGATTGAAGTTTCCCCCGTACTGCTATAGCCACTTTGGTAAAAACTACCAATTAAGTTTTTTCCGATAGGTTGCATATTATTTAAAATTTCTTCGCGATCTAAGTGTACACGCCCATAACTACCACCAAACTCCTGGTCTTTATGTGTGATACTTACGACTTGATACTGACCATTTTTAAGTTTTTTAAAGGTATATAAATCAGCACTTCCCACACATGCATGACAACTCACAACACTGCCATTATCCATTACCTGAACTTTTTCAATAATCACCAAGAAACGTGCATCACCTTCGACATTGCGATAGTTAATAATAGGATGCATCAATGCAACTGTATCTTCCCCAGACTCATTCGTTGCACCTAGACCAATGAAATTTTCTGTTTCTAATTCATCTTCATTGACGTAGACATTACGCATATTATCTTTATAGAAAAGTCGCATAATTTCTTTAAAACTGAGCTCATTTAAACGGGCATCTACTAACTCTTGGCTCAGAAAACTAGATTTTTTAGATTCATTGGATTGTTCAGTCGTTTTGGGCTGAGATGCTTCTTTTATTACCCCTACCGTCGTACCTACATTTTTATTCTGATAGGACACATAGCCAAAAGCACCAGCACCACCTAAAACAACACCAGCCACCCCAATTAACCATGCATTTTTCATCATACCCTCTCATATCATTATTAAAAAATACCAAATTTTCTAAAGAATTTGGCTTTAAAAACTTAAACAAACATCTGCTATAACAAGACTAATTAAACACGTTTAATTTCTACATTTTCCTGCTTCACCTGCTACTGATATGTGCTGAAATAATAGGATACTTCCACTTGGGAGATTCTACGCAGCCAACTTGTAAAAGTCCTCTGCTGTTTGATTTTTCCTTTAAAACGATTTCAATTTTAAAGATTTTATTTCTTCACTGCTTATTACAAGACATTACTTGGCTTTAGCTCTCCCTAAATTATAGCTAAGGCAAACCAAGCCTTACTTTCTTTTAATCAAAAATGCGCTCTCATTATTTGTATATACGACATAAATACACGTGAGACTTCCCAATATTTCAATTTCACATCATCCACATCCACACAAACTAACAAATAAGCTTCTTTATTAAATTACTCGCTATATTAACGATATCAATCACCAAAATTATTTTCTACATACACATAAAAATCATTCCCCACACGATCATATTTAAAGCTTAAAGTGTTACGACCCATCCATCGCTTTAAAAGCTTTTCATATATATTTGCCTTTTTGGTTGAGGTCGCACTAAAAGACCAATAATGAATTCCATGCTTATAAATCAGCTTTTCAACGCGCTGACTAATCACGTTAAAAACTTTCATCGCAGGTAACTTCAAATTGACGTCTTCATATATAGGGTCATCTCTAAATAAAGCTAATTCTGGGTGCTTGCGATAATTAATTTGAACTCTAGCACGTGGTGGTCTATTCAATGAAAAAGAAAAATTATAATGATCAAATTTGAGTATGTAATGTAATCCATCAATCATTAAATCCTCTTTTAAAATCATGCAATATCCTTAGTAAAATGTCGTTGCATAAACGTGTTATAGATCTCCATCAAAATCTCTTGATCGAGTAATGTTTGAAAAGCACTGCCAAAAAACTCACGATCCGTCGAATTCAACAATTGAATAAAGTATTGTTGGGTAGGCTTTAGTTTTTTTCGCTGACAGTAAGCAAAATATTTACTCGCATCTTCGAATAAAATCCACCACTCTTGTGGACTACCGATTTGAATCCCACCGATGGGATGTAATTGATCGAAGCGCGCATTGAGTAAATATTGAAAATTAAATTGCATACTACAATATTCAAACTTAGGATAATCAGCATCTAATTTTAAAGAATTGATATGCTGATGAATTGTGAAAGCCTCTCTGAGTATTGATTGAATCTTTTGATATTGTTTGTAGCGAATCAAATCTTTCCGTGTGATTTGTTGAAGTCGTGATAAATCTATATTGTCACGTAAATCAGCGAGCTTAACGTCACACGCAATCGCATTTTTTACCGTTCTTTGCACCGCTTGAAAGCGACTTTCACCATCTTGTTTAGTGACTGCTAATACTGCTTGAATAACATTTTCATTAAAACCTAGCGATCTTAAATCACTTACCGATGTTGCTGTATCTTCTAAAATATCATGTAATACAGCTGCAATTTTAGCATCTGGATGCTGTGCATTTTGCATAACACGCAAGGGATGATCAATGTAGGGCTGCCCTGCTTTATCCAATTGACCTAAATGACGTTCAGTAGCGAGTGAAATTGCTTTTTCTAAAGTTGCGATATGATATTCCTCTTTTATTTTAACCATTTTTCTTCAATTATATTAATCAATTACAGCGAATGAGTACAGCTCAATCATAGGTAGTACGTCAAATTATGTCGTAATGTTAGACTAGATTGTTTTGGTTAAGTCTATTTGTTGTATAAGTTGATCAGCTTTCAATTTTCTTGCCATTCTGCCCATATTGGTTTGCGGTTCAGCCACGGCTGAAGATTCATTTGCGTGAGTCAGCACAAATGTTTCTAGAGATTTATTTTTGAATTTTTCAAAGAATGATGACATGAGCCATTCTGCGGCTTCTTTCACTTCCACTGTGCTTTTTGAAGACTCTTTATTGACGTAAAGTTTAATTTTTAAGTCTGTATTTTGAATGCTGACTGCACACTTCAATGTGATTTGATAGTGATGACAAATTTTTAGAATATTTTGATTAAACAAAGAATCTTCACAATCCTTAGGTTGTCTCACCCAAAAAAATAATTGTTCATTTTCGCTCACATTGGCATCATGCAAGCTCAGTTGCTCAAAGGTATATTTCAAACCAAATAAAGACGTTGCAATTTCAATTTTTTTAGTTAAAACAGGCAGGATATAAACTCCTGCTTTTCCATTTAAAATATCATTCTTTATTAATTGATTGATCAGTTCTAAATCTTGAACTGATTTTTTAAATTGTTGTGCACCCATAATTACCTCACGATCATTGGATTATAGTTGTTTGGTTTATAAGGATTTATTTTACATTTAACTTTACGATTTAAATATTGCATTGGCAAACCTATCAAGCAGCTTTGCGACATTATTTGTCGTTCAACTATTCTCTATTGTACTCATAACCCTTCTGTTTAAATCATTCCGTGTTAGCATTTAATGGAAAATTAAACCAATCTTTTAAGTACTTTACTTCATTTATTTATTCAGTATTTATATATTTTTCATTTCTATCGTAGATTTGAGTCATATAAATACACACTTATCTCAGAAACATTATTTTACAAGGAGTTTTTATGATTTATCACTATTATGAAGCAATTAAAGACTACAACTTTCCCGAAAATCAAATTTTAGTATTTGGCTGTCATGAATTAGGTAAGCATTACTCTGGATATGCACAAACGGCTCTACATCATTTTGGTGCAAAATTAGGTCAAGGCGAAGGAAGACAAGGTCAATCTTATGGAATTCCTACCATTGCTCAAAATGGTGAAGTTTTAGATTTAAATCTCATTCAAAACTACATTCAGAATTTCAAGCACTATGCAAAAAGTAATCCTGATCTTGAGTTTTATCTTACAGAGATTGGTTGTGGTTTTGCCAATTATAACGTCAATCAAATTGGCCCATTATTTAAAAATTCACCCACTAATATTTATTTTCCACGCAGTTTTATTCCGTACTTAGAAGATTTAACGGTATTTTCTGTCGAGGACATTGAACACGTATGGAGAGCAGACGATACACATATTGAGTTGCCCTTAAATATTGGCTCCACTGTGCGTTTAAAGCTCGATCAACATGAGCGCTTAATCCAGCAAGCGAATGTTTGGGAAAAATCCGATGCCGACCAACATATTCAATATCTTACACTCAATGAACAACAGTATATTCAACTTGATCAAGCGATTGAAAATTTTAGAAAGGAAGAAGCCTTATTATTTTCAGAACTCATTTAATCGCTAGGATTTTTTTAGACATATTTTAGTTTTATAGATCATCATCGGTGATGGGTGATCTATAAGCCAAGTGAAGAAAAATATACATATGAGATCGAATTAATGAAAATATTCACGACATTAGAACTTGCTGAAAATCCATCAAATATTCAAACTTTGACTTTCTCAATGAATGACGATTTTGAAAGTCAAATTGAGGAATTAGAATCGTCAGACACATCATTGATGGCGGAAGATTGTGCTGAAAATAATTCAGTCCTTAAAACAGCTGTGAAGTACTGGTTGGGCTATGGCTTGTATTACCCAAACATAGAAGCAATTGATCAGGATTTACTGCAAGCTAAATTCCCTAAAATTATTTTACTTCACCAAAATGACCCGAACATAGAATTCTTTACTCAGTTTGGACATGTGGTTTTTGACTTTGAGCAGTATCAACAAAGTGTTATGGAATTGGTTTATTTTGCTACAGATATCAATTATGACTAAAGATACTCACTACACTTATAAAATTTTATAAATTGTATTTTTCAAATACTTACAGCAAAACTATATAGCCATATTTAGCTTTCCGCTTATGTAAAATTGATAGTTTCATTTCACATAAGCAAGCCTTGCTGGTGATTTGGATGTGTGATTAGAATGGTTATGGGCGTCTATTTCAACAGAAAATTAAGTAATTTTTCAATGAGTTATAACCGTCCCCAAGTCTTTGCCAAGTTCAACCAAGCCTTGTTTTCTTTTAACCAAATACGTCTACACAGCTCAGTGAGATCATCAAATTGCCGATCAGCTTCCCGAGTTACACCATATTCCCAATGTCCTTCGTACACACGTCCCGCCAAATCCATCATTCTTTCAGCCAATTCCCTATGCTCTGCAATAAATTGTTCATCTGTCATACTTCTATAGGCAAAGTATTGTAGGCAATCTTCTGATTTTTGAATGACTTCTTCTGTTTCTTGAATCCAAAGTGCAAAGCAACGATCTGCGCTTAAACAGTCAATGAATTGTTTAAATTTTTCGAGTTTTGTTATAAATGCAATGTTGGCCTTTACAACCTCATGAAAGCATTGTGGAAACTCTTCGGCTTGATCAACATTGATATGTAGTTTTTTACTTAAGTAATTGATCGTAGATGTTTTATAAATATTTTTTGGTGGTTGCATAGCGTTCCACCTCCTTGTCTATGCGCTGTAGATCGTAAAAACGCACTCATCCCCATGAGTGCGTTTTGTTTATGCGTCTTTCTTCGCCCGTGTTTTTTTCACAGGTTTATTCGCTTCTCGTTCTGCCTGAATTTTAGCAAGTAAGCTTTCCGCACTGTTTATACCTGTAATAAGGTCGTGATGCTGCGTACGCCATTCGGCAGTGAGTTCACCACTAAAGGCTTTGGCTAAGATAGATTGGGTCAGTAAATTCACTCGTTTTTGGGCTGATTGGACTGTGAATTCAATCTTTTCTATAAACTTAAATAATGTATTCACTTGCACAATAATATCTTCTTGTACTTCAATACTCGGATAACTGACCTTCATTTTTTTTACATCACGTATGTAAATAGCCTGCTGTGCTGAAGCCCCCGAACTAGAAATCAATTGTTTACGACCCAGTTCACTCTTAAAAAATATATCAAGGTATGCAGGTTGTATTAACGCCATATTAGCACGTATTAATAGCACACTCCCCATTAAGCAAAATTCTCTAGAATTTTTTAAATAGTGCGTTCTACCAACAGTTGCCCCCCTACTTACAACTAATAAATCATGGTACTGAGGATTACATCTGGATAATGCTTTGTCAGCGATGCTTCGTTCAATATATTTACAATTACTAAAATCAATATATTGCTCATGTACATCTTTTGCAGAAAGTAAAGGTACACCACTCTCTACTATCGGTGGAGTTAAGTGCTCCCCATCTGTGATTTTTAATGTTAACTCAGAAAGATTTTTTTCGACCCAAATAGAATGATTTTTCTCAACTAACCTCCCACTCACTGCATCCGCCAAAACCGACTGACGAAATTTTTTAAGAATGGCTGGAATCACATCTAAACGGGCTTTAATCTGCTCGACTTGTGCAAGCATGACATCAAGCTGACGAACGATTTCTTGTTGTTCTAAAGTTGTAGTTAACGGAACATTAATAGCTTTTGTCTTTGAGAGATTCATGAAACCTAAAGCACTGCCTTTTGCACTCTCTCTATAAGCTTCTAGAAACAACGGGGAACTTACTAGATATTCAATATACTTAGGTAATATCCCTTCTTCAGCTCTTAACAATGTTATCTGAGGGTTAATATTGGATACTTCATAATCTTTTCCCAATGTATATGCAATTTTCGCACCCCCAAATTTCTGTGCTTCTGTAGCACCACGATTTGGAAAAATAACATCGCCTTCTGTTGTTTGTGCTTTTTTTAGCAACGAATTTTTTTCAACTGAAATATATTTCAATTTTTCTTTAGCAATACCACTATTTGTTAAAGCTGCTCCAGTAATGAAAGGAATACCGCTTTCCATCCATTCCTCAGCTTTCGGATAATCACCGCCATAATTACCATCTTGGATTTTTTTGCATATGTGCTCAAGTGTGACTAATAACCACTCAACAGGCAAATTATCTAAACTCATGCCTGTTCCTCACCACCTAAACCTAAAGCATCTGCCAAAAACTGTTTTTGCGTATTGACTTGCTCTGTTTCACCCAAAGCCTGCATTAACGCATCCAACTCAACCAAAGCCTGAGTTAATTCAGACATGGCTTCACTAGCCAACACATGCGGTTCAGGTAAGTTCGCAGCATCTACCGCATCATTATCTTTTAACCATGAAATATCTAAAGAATCGCCTTTTTGTTCTTTAATCCATTCACGGCTAAACTTTCGCCAACGGCTATTTTCAAGCGTTTGCTCTTGGCTTTCTTCCGTTAAAGACCATTCACCTTCCGTACGAGCTGATAAACCTTTCGGGTCTGTGCCATAGACAGCTTCAAAACCTTTTAAATGGCTTTCAGTAAATGGCGTGCGCTTACCAAAACTCGGCATATTGGTACGCAAGTCATACACCCACGTTTCCGTGGTGCAGTTTTCATCTTGAAGTGGATTAGCTTCTGTACCTTTAGTAAAAAACAGCACATTGGTTTTTACGCCTTGCGCATAGAAAATCCCTGTCGGTAAACGTAAAATGGTATGTACATTACACTTATTCATCAGGTCTTGACGAATAGACGTACCTTGCCCTGCTTCAAACAATACATTATCTGGCAATACAACTGCTGCTCGACCACCTGGTTTTAAGTTCTTATAAATATGCTGTAAAAATGCCAATTGCTTGTTTGATGTGGTAAATGGCAAGTCGTCACGGGTAATACTCGCTTCACCCCCTTTAGATGTCCCAAATGGCGGATTGGCTAAAATCACATCGGCTTTGGCAAGGTTTTCACCTACAGGACCAAGTGAGTTACCGAGTTTGATCGCACCGTTTTCCCCACCAATATCATGCAACAAACAGTTCATTTGCGCTAAACGACGAGTATTCGGTACAAGCTCTACACCTGTAAATGCCTCTAAGGTATAAAACTGCGTTTCCGATTCAGACAAATCATACAAGTCATGATGCTGTTTAATAAAAGCATCAGCCGCGATCAAAAAACCTGCTGTACCACAAGCAGGGTCTTGAATCACTTCGTTCGGCTGTGGTTGAACACAACGCACAATACTGTTGATGAGTGGACGTGGGGTAAAGTACTGCCCTGCACCTGACTTGGTTTCGGTGGCATTCTTTTCCAACAAACCTTCGTATAGATCACCCAAACCATCGGCTTTAATGCTGAACCAATCGAGTTGATCAAACGCATTGATCAACTGTTGTAAATGACGTGGCTCACGTAGACGTGTTTGCGCATTGGCATAAATCGAAGCGATTAACTCATGTTTACTTTGCGACAAATCAAGCAACATTTGCTTATAAAAAGTCAGTAAAGCTAAACCATTATGATCTTTAAAATGTGCCCACTTATATTGTTCAGGATAAATTTTAGCGAGTGTGGAAAACTCATCATCCAACTCATCGACCATTTTGACAAACAACAACATGACCAATTCAGAAACATAGTCGCTATAGTTAATCCCGTCATCTTTTAACACATCACAAAGATTCCAGAGTTTTTGTACGATATCGTTTTGGGTCATGTTGTCTACTTCATCAAAAAAATTAAAAAATAAATGCGTGGTATTGTAACAGTTAGCGAGAGCTTAGGATGCTTTCCAAACGCCATCACTGATCTCATCAACCAGTTTTTCGACATCTGTGTCCAGAAGTTTACTCAACCGTTTAACCCCACCCGCTTTAGCAAACTGATGATGAATCATGCTTTTATCGACAATGATTTCTTTGGCAATAAACATTGTTAAACGCTCAAGCCATTGTTGTTGATCCGCTGTCCAGTTACGCATTTTCAGGATTTTCGCCAAACCTCGTTTATAGCGCTCCTCCACCGAAGTCACATCTTCCCCCAAAGTCGCACGACGAATCTGAGAAATAATCTGTGAGGCATAACTTTGAGTGCTTGCATTGCCACCCAATGCCTGTGAAAGCTTAGTTTGGGTAAAACCTTTACTGGCAAATAAATTTTCCAATTCACGCAATTGCACACGGGTTAAATCGGCAGGACGAGTCACTACTGCTTTAATCGCAGCATTATCATTCACAGCAGTTTTAATGAAATGATCAAACTGCAATAAATAATCTTCAGGTCTTTGATGTGCTGTATCCACAACACGCTCGACCAATGCATCTTTTTCCGTAGAAATAATCGGTAAGTCCAAAGTCCCGAGCGAAGAACGCACTTCTGATAATCGCTCTTCTAAAATTGCACTGTTTTGTTTGAGCCATTCACCCAAACCATCTACACCTTTTTCACGTAACATTTGCGGGACTTTATGCGAGTCAACACCAAAATTTTCCTTAATCTTAGCCATGGCTTCACGAAGTTTACCTTGATCAGGATGATGCTTAAACTTTTCAGCTTTACCTAAAATTCGAGTGATTTTTTGCACCAATTCATCTAAGACTAAATCGGCTTGTGTCCGCTTCACACCATCATCCGAGGGAACTAAAACGGCTTTGGCTTTTTGCATCAAATCAGCATCGGTTAACTCTTTGACGAGCTGATCAATACTGATGTTTGGACGCACCACGATTGGCTTCATGGTATTTACATCTTGTAAAGTTGCAAAAATATCAACGGCATCAAATACACGGAACTCAGTTTTACCAATATCAGAACAAAGGCGAGTTGCACGACCAAGCATCTGCTCAAAGAGCACACGAGAACGGACTTTACGCATAAAGACCAAATTACAAATCTTTGGAACATCGATCCCTGTGGTAAGCAAATCAACGGTTACAGCAATATTCGGGAATTTATTCTTTTTAAAGCTTTCAATCAGTTTATCAGGCTGTTCTGCATTGCCCGTGATTTTAGCAACTGCATCATTGTTCCAATCTTTACCGTATTTCTTTTTGAACAATTCATTTAAGACCAATACAACTTGATCGGCATGACGGTCCGTCACACAGAAAATCATGGTCTTTTCATCAGACAATGGATTTAAATCCTCAACCAATGCCTGACAAATGACTTGATTAAACTCAGGTGCAATCACACGACGGTTAAAGTCTGCGACATCAAAAGCCATATCATCCTGAAGCTGTGCCGTACTTTTCTGACCTGTTTTATTGGTCACCACTTGAACGGTTTCACCTTTTGGAATCTCAATGCCTGCCTGACTCAATTGGGTAATATAGCGAATCGGCGCATTATAGTTGACCAAATAGCCTTCTTCGACCGCACGGGTAAAACTGTAAGTAAATACAGGATTGCCAAAAATTTCGGTGGTATGTAGCGCAGGTGTAGCCGTTAAACCAATCAAGGTCGCATCAAAATATTCCAGTACTCGTTTATAGGTCGACAGATACTGTGCCTCATCACGGATACTATCTTCACCTTCGGTCATTTCCTTGTCTAAGGTATAACCGCGGTGTGCTTCATCAATAATAATACAGTCGAAATAATCGATTGGTAATGGATCATCACTGTTAAATAAGCGGTGTACTAGACTTTGTACAGTGGCAACCTGTACATCAATGTCGGTGTCGTACTCAATCCCCAAATCAGAAATGGTATAAATCTGCGCCAAAGTCTGACTTTGATTAATCACTTCAGATTCAAAAGCTTTAAAAGCCTGAGTTCCAAGTGATGAACGGTCGACGAGAAATAGAACACGCTGAAAACGGTTACTTTCTAACAATCGATACATCAACCCTGTTGCTAAACGGGTTTTCCCTGTACCTGTCGCCATCGCCAATAAACAACGGTCACTGCCCTGAGCAATCGCACGTTCAACCGCTTTAATGCCTTCACGTTGATATTGTCGGTCATTAAATGGCAATATCTCCGTTTTTTCCAAATACTGATCTGCAGGATAGGCGTTGTATTTAAGCTTACTGACTAAGCCTTGAGGTGAATGGAAACCTTGTAAGGGACGACGCAAATTGGAGGCATGACGTACATCACGATACCAAATACCACCTTCATCGACTAAACGCTGTGAATATGGCTGTCCATTGCAGGAATACACAAAAGGTACGTGGAAGGTTTTATCCTCTGACTGCCATGCTTGTGTACGATCTTCTAAAAGATAAGCTGGTTTAATTTCATCCGTAAATTGAAAACCTTGCGAATAGCGTTCTGCCTGAGAAATATAAGCACTCACAGTCTTGTTTTCTTTCTTCGCTTCAACCACTGCAACGGGGATTAATCCTACAAATAAAATGTAATCAGCTTCACCTTTTTTTCCATCAAATAATGTTGGATATTCTGCTATCGCTAAATTTAAACCCTCTTGCGGGCGTACACCTTTGGCATAAGTCAACAACTCAGTATCCGTAATCCATCCCGCCTGATTCAATTGTTTATCGATTAATAATCGAGTTTCTGCTTCAGACAATTCGAAAGTTTGGTTGGCAACTTTTAGTTGTGACGGATCAATCACCTCAACTACAGGTGCGGTAGGTTGCTGTTCGAGTTCTTTAACTTTTTGCTCAAGTTGTAAAAGTTGCTGTTTTAACTTTTCAGCCTCTTCTGACTGTTGTTGTTTTAACTTTTGATTCTCAGCTTCTAATTCTGCATTTTTTTGTTGAATTTCATGATTTACGGCTTGTTTATCATAAGCTGTACGTAATTGTTGCTGAAGCTCCATCACCTCAACTTTCATACGGCGTGTTTCTAAGGTTGGGTCTTTGGGTGCTTGATACGGCTTAAACACTTTAGATTTTTTTTGAGTCACCAAATATAGCCACTGAGCAACTTTGTAGGAAAGTGTCAATGAAGCTAATGCATCACTATGACTCGTTTGTAGATCGTGTGCTCCTTTATTCCCATTTTTACGTAGAGTATGCAACACAGAAATAAAATCAGCTTTGATATCAATTGTATTTTCTAAACGACGAATGCGTGCTGCAAAGTCAGTTTGTTCTGTAAATTCAATCTTATTTGCAATGGTGAGTTGATTGACCAAACGCTCAGCAAACTTACGTGTCTGTACTAAAGTATGCGCAGGTGCTGAGTAATATGAAGCTTCTGCACTGCTCAATAATGCATGCATTAAAGGATCAATTTCTTTTACAAATTCAAACTGAGATTCAACTATATCATTCATCATTATATGCAACTAAATATCTGTATTTTATTATGCTTTTTAAAAGCCACCCTGAGTCAAGCATAGCAGTTTTCAAAAAATACTTTAAGAAAAAAACTAAGATATAAATAAATTTTAGATATCTACACTGTATTTAAACTCCACATCAAATAGCCATTTTCTTTTGCTTGCTCATATATCGCAGTAGAAGCATTTGCAGCCTTGTAGCCCGATCAAAACATCTACAGTATTAGATCGTCATATTATTATTTAAAAATAATGAAAGTTAATACTTTGCTAAAAAATGCTATTCCCACTCCGTGTTGGTTCCCATTTCTTCCCTCCACCCATCGTCAACGTAGCACAGCTATACGCATCTTGTAAAAAACCACGACGTGCAGATTCAGTAAAGCCCGTTTGTGAAATTAAGGTCTCTCGAAGAGGATGATGACTCGTAATTAAGTACTCATTACGCTTATGTAAACGTGCTAATAGATTCACCGATGGTAAGCGATCAAACTTGCCCTGTTGTCCTCGATTACAATTTGAACAAGACAACACCAAATTCGCTACGCCATTGATTGGTTTTTGAATATCACACTCACGCAACTTATGTGGAAAGAAATGATCCACATCCGCCGAATGTTCAAATAACTGTTCAATTGTGATCGGTGTAAAACAATAGAAACACCGACTCTTTTGATAACCATTCAACGCTGATTTTGCAGAGGTAACATTTACGCGTCTTATTTTATTGTTTGCAACCAAAATACCCTGATCATCATGCTCAATCTGTACTAAATGCTTAGGTAAATTCATATCCCAAGCAGTCTCAACCAAGCGCCATCTTGCTTCGGTTTCATCAACTAAATCATGAGCATTTTGTGCTTCAAAGAGTTGGAATACTTCATCAGTAAGAATGATGCCACCATGTGTTTTACGAGCGTCCATGAAAAATCTTTTTGGTAACTCTTGCCCATGTACATTATGAAAAGCATCAATAACATTTGCGAAGCCATACTGCACCGTTTTTGCAATCAAAGTTTGCTGATCAATTTCACCTGTATTGTAAGAACGGCAAAAATCTAAAAACCGACTTGAGCTTGAAGTAGCTTGTTTATCTACGAGTTTTAAATGTTCACAAATATGCTGGCTAAAAGGCTCTGCTAATTGATCAAGGGTGATGATCGTACTGCCTCCAGCTTTTAGATCATAAAGTGATTTAGCTAACGCAAACTTATAGGAAGCAACATTACGTCCAAACAGAATCACTGCACGCCAATAGTTTTCTAAAGATGGCTCTATTTCATAAAATTCAGACATTAAGATAATTTCCTTATTATTTTATTTCTTTTTCCAAAGAACATTCAGCCATTCTTCATCACGATCAGGTCGTTTATCTACTGTGATCCACTGCTCTAGGCTTTCAATGCCATCTAACTGATCCAATAAAGCTTGGGCTTGCTGCTCATCTAAATCCGTAAAACTGCGTCCATCTTTAATTCGCTCTGTCTCACCATATTTAAAGGACATATAACAAATACCATCAGGTTTTAATGCATTTAAAATTCTTCCGATAACTTCTGTTAAACGACCTCTTTCACAATGCAGTAATGAAGCACATGCCCAAATACCTTCGTATTTTTCCCAATCATTTAATTCATAAAAACTTTCTAAACGGACCTGAATACCCGTTAATTTTTTAGCTTGTGCTACCAATTTTTCAGAATAATCTGTCGCCTCAACTTGATAGCCCTTATTTTTAAAAGCCAAACTATCACGTCCAGAACCACAGCCTAGATCTAATATTTTGGCATGTTCAGGCAGATAACGTAGGAACGGTTGATATAAAGATTCCATATCAACATTTATTGTTTGCGTACAAAATAATTCAGCATTTTTATTGTAATAATCTAATGTGGTCATCATAGCATCGCTCCCCTAAGGAGATTAATGTATATGACTACAACCCAAAAATATAGATTGTTGAATTTTTTAGCGTCAAATTTTGTCGTTGATTATACTCATTTAAAATAAAAATTGGTTTGATTCAACACTCATTAGAATTATACATGTGCTATTTATTCATTTGGTTAATGTGCTCTTGAATTGCAACTATACGTTTCTCAGATGCTGGGTGAGTTGAAAGAAAGTCTACTTTAGTCCCTGCTTTTTCTTGAGCTAAAACTTTATTCCAAAAACTGACTGTACCTTGAGGGTTATATCCAGCTCGCACCATAATTTCCAAGCCTAATAAATCAGCTTCTGTTTCTAACTTACGAGATCCTGGTAAATTGATTCCATAATCTCCAACAAGACTAGTACCTGAAACAGCAATATCTCCTAAGCCAGCTGAACTTGCAGCTAGGATCCGTAAACTTGTTAAAAGCTTCTTACTCATTTTCTCTCGACCATGATCCCTTAATGCGTGAGAAATTTCATGACCGATTAGTGCTGCTAATTCATCATCAGTAGCATTAATTTTAGTCATAGAACCTGTATGCCACTTACTGTTGTAGACATACAACCAGTCAAAAATATCTCTGATAGAGCCAATGTACATACCGTCTTAAGATTTAACATCGCAACTTCCTTTCTTGCTAATTTTAAAGATATTTTTAAATTTACTAGGTATAGATAGCTTTTATTCAACCTGTAATTTCTCAATTTTCTGAAGCTCTTTTAAAATTTTTTTATAATATTCCTGCTCTCAGGAGTAAACCTTACCTGATTTAAAGTATTGTCATCGAATGTACTGATCATTCACAAGATAATTGGTGAAATCTAAATGGCGATACTGCTCAGGTCAAGCTTTAAAAGTGTCTTTGATCATTTGACTCAAAGCATCATTCAAACTCAGGAAATCATTTAACTGTTGTATTTGTTTTTCAGTCATTTCTTTATTAGAAAAACGTTGCAACATTCCATCCAAATTTTCTTTTAATTGAGTTGCAAAATCTTTCAATGAAACAAGAGGATTACCTTTCACTACTTTTTGGTTAAAGTAGGCTTTAATCATATCACGCAGCTTGAATGGTTTACGTTGTTCTATTTCTCGTAATTGATCTATAATATTCTGAAGTACAGGAACTAATGCTTCAGGTTCATTCTTGGTTACTTCTGTTTCTGTAGCGGTTGTCGAGCTACTACCCTCTTGGCTGTTGCTGTCAGATCCCAAACTTGACTCATTACTCGCAGAAGATCCATTAACGTCTGTGCTTCGTCCAGTTCTTGTAGAACGTGTTGATTGTCCTTCTGTTCCTGTTGTGTTAAGGTTTGAAACTCCTCCTTAAATGATATTCGAGTTAGTCTGACTGTTTCCGCTTTCACCTTGCTCATTCTGTATATCCTGTGCTTGAACCGTACCAGGTTTGTCGGAGACTTTTTATTTATGTTAGGCCACTTGACCTAACAGGTTAATCTTATCATAGTACATTGCTTCAAAATCAAAAGGTGATACATAACCCAGTGCACTATGTACACGCTCTTTATTGAACCAATCTACCCAGTTTAGTGTCGCAAGTTGTATATCTGCTAAACCTTGCCAATCTGCTTTTAAATATTCAATCACCTCTGTTTTGTATAAGCCATTCACTGTTTCGGCCAAAGCATTATCGTATGAATCACCAGTTGTACCGACTGATGCTCGTAAATTTGCTGCTTCTAAACGATTGGTATAGCGAATGGAAAGATATTGAACACCTCTAACCTTCGCGTTTCAATTGTTGCCAGACCTTACGCACACCATATCGACCTGAACTTTCTTTCCAAATTCGTTGAATTTGTTCAGCATGATGAACGTCATGTAAATTTCGTTTCACTCGATGTTCTGGATTGTCCGCGAGATCTAAAGTTCGATAATAGGTCGAAGTTGCGATTGGTAAAATCCTACAAATCGCATCAACACCATATAAGTCTTTATTGCTATGGATGAAATCCACCATTATTTGTGTGGGCGGTCGAGCTCCGCCTAGGTGAAAAAAGCGGCTGCTTTGCGTAGAATTTCATTGGCTCGTTGCAGTTCTTTATTTTCGCGTTCAAGTTGTTTAATGCGCTCTTGGTCTGAGAGCTGCTGTACTTTGATTGGATTCTGTTTATCTAAATATTTTTGATACCAAACACGTAGAGTTTCAGGAGTGCAACTAATTTTAGGCGCAATAGCAGTGATCGCAGCCCAATTCGATGGATAATCTTTTTCAGATTCAAGAACAAGTTGAACTGCACGTTCTTTGATTTCATGGGTGTAGTTTGATTTTTCCATCGGAACATTCTCTCAAGAAAAGTGGTCTCCGACAAACCGGGTACGGTTCAGTCTGCCTTAAGCCGCTATTTGGATGATGGCAATTTGCCTATTTGTATGAGAAGCACTGCTTCGCAAGGGGTGGAAAATCAGATGCGTCCGTGGGCTTTAGGCAGAAAAACTGGTTGTTTGCAGGATCACTGCGTAGTGGTCAACGTGCAGCCAATATCATGACACTCATTCAGTCAGCTAAACTCAATGGTCTTGATCCGTATGCCTATCTCAGTGATGTGCTGAAAAGATTGCCGACACATAAAATGAAAGACATCGAAGACTTGTTGCCTCATAAATGGAAGCCTGCTTGAGTTCAAGTGGGGTTCAGTGGATGCTTACCTAAGTCTAAACTCGATACACCTATTTGCTAATAATCTGAAATTTTGACAAGGTTAGGGTGTTTTTAAGTACCATTCATAACCTCTCTAAGTGTTAATTGTGCCGCATTTTTAAACTCATGCTCTAAGTTATTTGATGTCTTTAATGCATTTTCTAAATGTGTTGTATCTAATGCAGGTAAAATTTTTGCAAAGCGTTGATTTATTTTGTCATATAAATCTAAATCACCAGATTCAAGGATATCAAGCGTAATTGATTTTAGTTCACGGTTGTTTTCTCGATATTTTTGAATCGATTTATTTAAGGCTTCTACGTAGATATTAAACACATCATGAATAGACTTATCAATCCTAGCTTGTACATTCATTTGATGATTATTCATCTCTAAAAATTCTAGCAGGGAAAGTTTTCTATACTGTTTTTCTTCAATATGTAAAGAACTATATGCACTAATACCAGCAAATTCAATTTGCTCATCTTCTAAAATATCATAAATATTATCTATAATATCTGTTATGTCATTATCTGATTTTAGGTCTGCTTTATTTAATACAAAATAAATTGCGTTTTCCATTTGAATTTTTTTAATAAATTCGATATCTGATGTACCAATTGTTCCATTAGCATCTAAACCAATCACCCAAATTAAGTTATTTGATTGTTGAGCAAAATTCAAGGCTATATTTTTATCACTAGCAGTAAAGCCGTTATCACTTGGGTTATAACCTGGCGTGTCAATAAAACAAATGTTTTCAAACTTAAATTGTTGATAACCCATTTCTACTTCAACTGACATAAATGGCATAATTCCTTTTAAGTCAATTTTTAAATTTTTAATGAAATCATGATTAAGTTGCTTATACATACCTTCATCTAATTCAATATTTGCCCCATTTTTTGTATATCCCTTAATAATACTTTTATGATTTTGACTACATACCACATAGCTTGGAATTGCTGTAACGGGATTTATTCCCTCAGCCAAATGAATAGCTTTATCTTTAATAAAGCTGTTAATAAATGAAGATTTACCACTACTAAACCCACCAGAAATGCCAATAATGTTTTTTACATAAATAAAATGACACCTATTGATAAGCTCTAGTTCTTGTTCAATAAATTTTAGCTTTAAAAATGCTTCTGTTTCATTTTCTAAAGCAACTTCATTGGCAAATTTAATATAGTGATTTTCAATCAAATCTCTAAAGTAGGATAAACCATTATTTTTCACCCACTTTGCAGAAAGCAATTGGGTAATAACTTGCTTATCCTGCATTTCTTTAATATGTTTATTATGTAAAGCAGAATAATTTTTTAAATTTTTATCATATTCAATTTTTAACGTTGTTAATTCTTGCACTTTCTGCTGCAAATTTTGTTCAATTTTCTGTTGTAACACATTCAATTGCTCCAACTCAGCTTGTTTTTGCTGTACAAGTTGCTCCGAATTTTTTCTCAGCATTTGTTCGGACGATAATTCTTGTACAATTTGTTGTTGCAACGCATTTAAACGTTCTAAATCTGCTTGCTTTTGCTGTACGAGTTGCTCCGAACTCTTTCTCAGGGTTTGTTCAGATACCAACTCTACTGATGTTTGTTCCAGTTTTTGTTGTGTCTGTTCATAATTCTGTTTTAACTTTTGGTAAGAACTTTGTAAAGCTACAATACATTCCTTTACCAAGTTAGAAAAATACTTTCTACGCCAAAGAAAAAAGCGAGAAAGTTTTTCTACATAAGTTAAGACTAACGATGAGTTATTAGAATCGTTCATTTTACGTCCTTCCCTTATACTCTAACTTTAGCCAATTCACCTTTAAACCGGTCAAGGCGGTCAAGACTCATACGTTTATTGCTAATTTCATCATTGAGTTTTTGCAACTCTTCGTCATAGGTCTGAACAAACTTTGTCGCAATATCTTTGGGTAATCCTTGTATAAGACTGCGTTTGTATTTATCAATTTCATCTTTAAACTTAGTTTTAAAGCGTGCTACTTCTGAATAAGCATCATTAAGATAGCTTTCAGCTTCACTACCTTTTAATGTGCCTTTTCCTCTAAATCCTGATGGAACTTTAATATTTGAACCAAAATCTAAAATAGGCAGTTTGTTGGTAATATCTTCAAAGGTTTTACGAACCAGTGTCTCATTGGCTTTACTTTCATCATTTAAAGCGCCACGATATGCTTTAAAAAGCTTTGCATATAAATCTTTTCTAAAACGCTGATTAATCTCTTTTGATTCCACAGTTAAAGGATTTTGAACGCTATCCAAAAACTCTTCCATTTTGCTTACAATTTGTATGGTCATGACCTTCGTGACCTGTACACTATAACTTTCTTTACCACCATCCCATAATTTTCTTGCAAACCAAGAGCCTATACCTGATTTTTCTCTGGTATGTATTTCTGATTCTTCGCTGGTACTACTCGCCATACCACTACTTGCGGTTTTATAGCAAGTATCAATGACTTTTATCATCTTATCTAAAATTTCCTTTTCCAAAGAAATTTTTAAATCTTCATAAGCATCATCAACTTTTTCTTTTACTCGCCACTTACTATCTTCATTTTCCTTAATCTGAGATTTAAGGTCATTCATATCTGCCTTATTGATTTCATCTGCCTTTTCATCAATCGCTTTTATTAAACCTTTAATATAATCGTTTAAAACATTTTGTTTCGTATTTACCAAGTTTTCTATATGTTGTTGCATAATACGTTCTTTTTCCAAACGTACATCACTAAGTTTTCGACTTAAAACCTCGATATTTGCCAATATACCCAAGCTGCTTAATGACAGTTGAATATCTGAATGACTAAAATAGTCTGGGAAAAAGCGTTCCAGGTTCGACCATACTGTTTTTTCACCGTCATTACATTGTTCCATTTGGATTTCTTTTTTTGATAATGCATGACTAATGCCTGAAGAAAATAAAACATACCCTGATTCAATCAACCCATCAAAAGTTATCCCAATTTCAGGGCTGTCCTTTTTAAACTTACGTAAAGTCGTCACCATGTGCTGACCTAATTTATCGCTAATATTTTCTAAAGTTTCCTGTAAAGTATCTCTCTTTTCACTACCAAATAATTGTGTATCTATCTGACTTGCGACGACAAAGATTTCCTGTATACCCTCTTTTTTGGTGATTCGCCCCATCATGTCTAAATCTTGCGAACTTAAAAATTGCCCTGCGGGGCTGACAATAAAAATCACATCGCAAGACTTCAATAATTCATTGGTACGAGCCTCTCGTGATTGTACAGGGTCATTAAATCCTGGTGTATCAATCACACGAATATCTTTTAATTGTTCAAAAGGCAGATAAATATTTACACTTTTGGTAAAAGGCATATACTGCCCATCTGCACCAACATAATTGACTAATTTGTTTGCCAATTGTTCAACACTATCTGCTGGGACTTTCGAATAATCACTCAAGTTCTTATGTAATAATCCCGATGCTTTCATACGTTGATACTGATCGTATGCTGCGGCCTGCGTATCGTATTGTATTAAATTCCTTTTTGCACTTCGTTGAATTCTTTCTTTAACTTCTTTCTGATTTTCATTTTCTCTAGGCTTACGCTGCTCGGTTAGAGTTTTAATTTCTTCATTTAATCTTTTTTCATAAAACTCTGCTGCTTTCTGAATATTTTGAACATCTTCATCTTGATAAAACTCAATTTCAACTGAGAATTGTTCATCATAACTCAATGTTGTTAATGCGGCAGTCATTGGCGTTGCTGCACTTGGTAAGATATCTTTTCCATCAAAAAACAGTGCATTTAATAATGAAGACTTCCCTGCCTTTACTCGCCCAACAATACCAATTGACATTAAACGGTCTTTCTGTTGCGCATCCTGAATTGCTTTTTTTAAAGCATCAGGTTTGTCAATCGAATGACGTGTCTTTAAATTGGCAATGTCCAAACTCAATGCACTGTCATATTTTTGTGTAATTTCATCTAAAGTTTCACTACTATGAATTAATTTTGTACCCACATTACTCATAATTACACCCCTACATATAAAACATTTTCAGTAAGTTGTTTGATTTTTTGCTCAACCTCATTCAATTGAGCTATCGCTACATTGCTATCAACATTCTGTTGTTGTCTTTCCTGTTCAATGTTTTCAATAATGCTTTTAGTCTTTTGTAATTCATTTTCAAGTTTATTTTTGATTTGTTGAATACACTGGTGAAATTCTTTTTCAATACATTCAGGTAAAAGCATTTCTATCTGAGCTTTAATTTCAGGAATCAAATCTTGTTGAAATTTAATATTAAATTGCTCAACACGATAATCTTGTATAAAAGATTTTAGTGGGCGAATAATCATTGCAATATATTCCAACAATTTGCTTAATATGCCAAAAACAATTTTCTTTAAACCTTTAGATTCAAAATTTGTATTCTGCATTTTTAAAAACTGAAAACTTGTGAGGTTCAAACTAAAACTTTCTGCAACCTCTTCATTGACATACTCAAGCTGCTGTTTTAATGTACTATTAATGCTTTTTTCACCAATTCTAAATACTTCATTTAAAAATGCTTGTTGATTTTTATCTTCAATAGCAAGATAAGCTAAATCATTGCTTTTTTGCTTTAATTGATTAATTAAATCTTTTGCACATCTTTGGGTAATTTTAACCGCATCAAAATTATCTTCATCTGCCAATATTCGCTCATAATTATACTGCAACTGCTGAAAATCAGCATCTAACTTAAAAATATCAGTTTGATTTTCTTCACTACTATTTTTCAAACCACGTTTTAAAGCACTTATTTTATTTAAAATCTCATGTGCATGGTCTTTCAAGTCATTTAAAAATAAGTCATCCATAATTTTATTTATATCCAGTGATGAAATAAAATTAGACAACTGTGATTTATTATCCTTATCTAATATAGTCACCGGGTAATTTTTACCAAATTCATGAGTGACTTGTTCACGAATATATTCAGCAATCTCCTTTATTTCATTTTCAGATTTAAGATCTATTTTATTAATCAGAATAGCAAAAGGCTTATCCAGTTTTTTTAACTGGCTTAAATAAGCAGATAATGATTTGCTTATCGCACCATTTTCAACACTAATAACAACTAGAAAATAAACGCCTTTTTGCAAATACTCATTATTAATAAAATGATGGTACTCTGGTAAAGATCCATTGATTCCTGGCATATCGACTAAAATAAAAGGCTTTATTTTATCAAGTATTATATTATTGAAATAAAGCTGTATAACTTGTGTCTGTTCGGCATCTGCTTTAATGCTTTCCCATTCAATCTCAGCATATGTAATGAGATTCCCATCTTTTTTCTGGACACACATCTTGGTTTCAACAGCACTATATAACTCTATTGCAAGTTCTATTTCTGGGGTAATACCAACAGGTAAAACTTCGGTTTTTAAAAATTGATTGAGAGCACTACTTTTACCCGAATTAAACTCACCAATGACAGGCATAAAAAATTGCATATTATCAATTTTTTTCTTCATTTTAGTTGTAGTATCTATAACAATAGAAGTATCTGATAACAGCCGAATAAGATCATCTAAATAATCTTGATAGATATTTTTTTTACTTAGCATGATTTTTCCTTATGCATAAATTGTATTTTCAGATAATGAAATGATACTTTTTTCAATTGCATTTAGCTTATTGATTTCTTCTTCAATATTATGTAATTTTTCATCTCGTTCCTTTTGCATTTGCTTGATGACTTCACGTTTTTGAGATAAATCTGTTTCAAATGATTCACTAATATTTTCAATCATTTGGTTTAACTGTTCGTTAATAACTTTTGGTAATTCCTTACGTAACTCCCGTTTAATAGATGGAATAATTTCAGATTGAATCTTATTTTTAATTTCTCGTTGTTGTTGCTGTTTACCAAAAAAACCAACAATTTCTGGCAAAAATACAATCACAAGCTCAATCAATGGAGCAAGTGTACCAGTTGTAATTGCTAAAACAGTTGCAATGGTTTTAAAGACTTTACCTGAATCTGTTTTTGTAGAAAAAGTTTCACTTAATTTAGTCAAGAGGCTATTTGTGGCTTCAATTTTACCTTTAATTTTTTCAGATAAATCATCTACCCACTCTGAACCTGCATAATTGGTCATCAACGTATTTAATGATCTCAGTTCTATATTAAATTCTTCGATAATATCCCCACTCAATTCTCCAATCTCTGATTTGAGCTTATCTGCAAAACTTAATCTAACAATTTCAATAATCGTCTGATTGAGATCACTATTATTTTTTATTGCTACTAGTAATTCATCAATATTGTCACTTAACTTCCGTCCCACATGTTCCACACAATTATTCACTACTCGTTCTGAATAACGATCTTGTAAATCCTCAATCAGTCGATTACGTTTTTCCTCTATTCGCTGCATGCCAGAGCTTAAATCTTGAATCACCCTTTCATTATCATCATGACTATTACTCATCGCTGATTTTGCAATATTAATTTTCCCCAAAATATCAAAAGTCAGATCTTTCAAATGCTTAATAAAAATATCTTTAAATATTTTTTCTGGTTCTACTTTGGCTAAAATTTCTCTAAATTGTTCCTCTGAACTTTCACCAACAGGTAAAACTTGATAATCATTACTAAATGATATCTGTAATTGTTCAGAAACCAAATCTAAAACTTCATTTACTTGGTGTTCCGCACGGAGATTAACTTTACTCACCAAGACCATAAAATTGCGTTCTAAATTTTGTAATTCCTGTAATTGTCTTAGCATAGAGCGAGTTATATTTCCCTCTTCTACACTTACAACCACAACAAAATGTGCTCCTCTTGGCAAATAATAATTAATCGCCTTATTATGATTTTCTAATGAAGAACCAAAGCCTGGCATATCCACAACAACAAATGGTGCAACTGCTTTTAAATACTCATTGTTCAAATATAATTTCAAATGAGAAAATTCTGCTGACCTCATTTTAATTACATCAAAGTCACTAATATCAAATTTCTCTTCTGTACCATTTAAGCGTATTGCTAGAATATGCTCATTTACACCATAGCGAAGTTCTGTTGCTAATTCTGTTTCTGGTGCAATTCCAACAGGTAATACATCTCGTCCCAAAAATTTATTGAGCAAGCTACTTTTCCCTGCACTAAAAGCACCAATAATAGGTAAAAGTAGCTCTTGTTCATATATCTGATCTTTTAACTGCTTCAATAGATTGAAATCAAAATTATCTCCCTGAAAAAGGTTTTCAATATCATTCAAATATTGAATATATGATTTTTGCGTATTCAATAACTCTTTCATTTATTTTCCTTAAAATTATTTAAAATAATAAAAATATAATTAAATTAACAACTTAATTATCTTATACAAATTTTTAATTTTATATAAGCTAAAAATAAAGTCTTAACGAAATTTCATTAAGGCTTTAGATACACTTCTTTATACCCATTGAAATGAAGCTCCAAAAATCTAGTACAACTACTACCAGTCAAAAAATGAGTCTGATATATCAACAAATCCTCAATAAGAACTTGAACCTAAGACAAGGGGATAACTACTCCTACTGAAATAAAGAATAAGCGTATTCCTATGCCTAAACATGTAGAACCATAAAAAAAGAGGTTTTGGAGTGAGTTTTACCCAATGGATAAGCCAAACAAGACAATCTTAAACTTTACTTAAAAGCACCGTGTATTAAAGCATAATAATTCCTTAATATTATATCATTGTTATTAAAGAACTTCTTGATCTAATAACTGATATTACGTACTCTATAGAAAAAATCTTAGAGCCTATCCAATATTTACTGATATGTGCGGACTTAACAGAAGGTGTTCCTTTGATGATCATCACCAATACTCCATCTGAGAATTTTTCAATTTGACCTAGGTTATAATACATGCCTTCCTAACTACGATTGATCCAATACGAGCATCCCCAATGCCCTTTCACATGATAAAAAACTTGCTGATATTTTCGATGAATTGCTTGATTACTATGGTGGCTTCGAAGGTTTGAGTCGTAAAATTGAAATTAGATGTTTTCGCATATATCCAAATACTAAATCATCATTGTGATTCTTGCGTATCACACCATGGGCACAAGCAAAAGTAGAAAACTTATATTTGCATTTCTTAAACCAAAAGGCCAAGCAGAAATCGTAACTGTCAAAGCTTTAATTTCATCACAATATTATACCAAGTAGTAAACTATCCTTAGATCGAGAATATATGTTGATGTGTGCCGGCTAATTATTCCAACCTTTGCTCTCTTGTACTAATTTAACAAAGTTTGCATGGAAATACCGAGTTGTCGTACTGTTTCGGAAACATTACCTTAGTTTTCTTCAATGGCTTTTATTGCGTCAGCTTTAAATTCTGCCGTATAAATCTTTTGTTTTTTGCTCATGGTCAACTCCTGATGAGTATGTCTAGTTTACCAAGTTAAAGCCTCCGTTTTTATCAGCACACATCATAGATTCAAAAGATTGATATTCGATACTGTACAAAGATCATATTTTATAAAAAACACAAGATATTGTATTTTTATTGTAAAAAATAACTATATATTGAAAACACTACTTGCATTTGTATATAAAACAATCGTATCCATATATAAGTAAATAACGAGATATGGATTTTGAGATGGCCTTTCAAATAGATTTAAATCAAATTTTAGGTGAACACAAAATACTTAAAGATAAAAAAATCAGTCTGATTAAACACCAAATTCATCCAGACTTTACTGGGATCTATAATTGTTATACAGAATTATTTAAAGGCTTAAATTTCAACTTAGAATCATCATTTGATTCAAACCTATATTTGGCTGTTTGCAAAGCCCCTCAGCATGATAGTTACGTTTGCGTACATCATCTCACACGTTTTTATTATTTTAGTCAATCAGATCGATTTATTCATTTTCATGTTTATCAATATCCTGAAAATGCAGAAGATATAGATGCACTTAAAGTCTATGTAGGGAATGAGTTTTTAAATGATCTGCGCAAATACCCCTATCAGTTAACAAAACTCAATCCTAAACGACTACAAGCCCTTATTAATCAATATATTCCAAGCGAGTGTTTACTGAAGCTCAATAAACAATACTCCTATAAAGCACATAAAACTATGGGACTAGAGGTACTAGCCAAAGAGCTCAAGGTATCAGATCAGCAATTACAACGACAAATCAAAAGCATCGAAAAGCGTCGTAAGCAAACACTCGATGATTTAGAGAAAAATAGTGCGATAGCAAAAGCGATGTTGAATGATCCCAATTTTGTATTAACACCTGACTTAATTTGGACCTCCTCATGACCCAAGAAAGTTTAGATTTTGAAGATCCCAATAGCCTGATTATTTCCTTAAAACATATTTTGAATAAACTGTTTACGGATGAAGATCTAAAAACTGCAGAACATATTCAGTATGTCGCTAATCTTCTTAGTTCGGTCAACACAGAGGGCTATTTAACGGGATTACAACTCGAACAAATTGATTTTGATATTCAATTTCAAGATGAATTTTCACTTGAAATAATTGCACCTACCCGAAAACGCAAAGTCAGTGATACCCCTATTGTTTGGTATGTTAACTCTATCGCTCAGCTAAACGATTCTCACCATAAAGCGATGATATGGAATGTGTTATCGATCAAAGCTGCAATTTATTTAATGGCTTTACCTGCGCTTCGACCTGATTTATTTAAAGAAGCTTACACAGAACATTTCAATACCGTAAAACGCTTATTTCATCGTATGCGCAATGCCAATAAGGTGTTAAGCCATTCACGTAAGCACCAAAATACTGATAATTATCTGAAACTCTTTGCGGAGTATTTACCCGAACCCACACTTTCATTAGAAGACCTTGTTACTTATCTTGAGTCTCTTACTGATTCAGATCAACTTGATGAATTTGATCAACACCTCATCAATGACATTCGCATTCCTTTTAATTATGTTCTACAGAATAAGGCTAAAATTGCTCGTGCAAATGTTCAACGACAAATCCAAACGCGTTATTTAGATGAAGATCAACTGATTGAAGAAACTGTTGACCTAGTCACCGTCTCTAAAAGCAAAGCACTTAATCTTGAAAATCAACTTGATGAACCAGAAGCGAGAGTGATTAGCACAAATCCAAGTCATATTTCACCCATCGCAAATTATTCAACCAGTAGCCAAAACTACTTTCATTTGGTTATTGCTAAACATATTCAGAGAAAAGAACATTTACTGACAAGTAGTAGCTTGTATCCCAATCCATCCAGTATTCAATATTTACTAAAAGAGTTATATCAAGGCTTTCTTCGTGGCGAAAAAGAAAGTCTGATTTTATTGCTCATGTTTCTGACCGGAAATTCTGCGGATCATTGGATCAAAGCACAGAGTCGTCGGGTTAAAAATCTAACAACACGACAAACCCTGATATATAAAAATCAGCAATATTACCTTTCCACAAAATTTACCATTTTTGAGAATAAAGAATTCCCTTTCAAAGGCTTATTAAATGATACTATTTATTTTGATCTTCCCATTGCCAACGAGCTTATAGACGGGTTACGGGCTGGCGAAAAGATTGAAATTGAAGCCATTTATAAAAAAATTAATCTATTAAAAAACAAGTTGTTTATTCCTAAGTTATCACTATTGAAAACAAATTCTTTATTACACCATAGAATTTACGAGCTCACAGGAGATCAACAACTCGCAAATATTCTCTTAGGCATTGATGCCAATCAAGCTTCCGCTATTTCATATTGTCATCACAATATATTCAAAATTCAGCAAAAATATATTTCTATTATTCAACAACTCAATCAAGATCTAGGAAAACGATATGCAGAAATTCGCCTAGATTCATCTTTAAATTTTGGAAGTCGAAAAGCACCAAGAGCTCATATTATTCAACATATTTTCAATGTGCTTGCCACGAAGATGTATCAATGTGCAGATGAGGATTGGATCGGAAAGTTTAATCACTACAGCATTTGGATGTGGAATATTTTACTGCTATTTACATCTGCCCGACCTGTTGCTGATTTTCCAGGTTTTCTGAAAAACTTTAATTTAAAAAGGAAGATTTTCTATGTTTCAGACAAAGAAGTGGGAGGACGACAAGGTGATGGTCGGATCATTCCACTCTGTGATTTCTTAGTTCAAGAAGTTCAAAACTTCGTATGCTTTCTCAATAATATAAAACATTATTTGGGGAAAAATGAGATGCAAATGGGTCAACATATCCAAGATATTCTCGACAGTAAAAAGCCACTATTATCTTTATGTATAGATGGCGTATGGAAAAGTCTTAGCCCCGCTATTGTCAAAAATTTTCATTTAGAACTCGGTTTAAATCATGCCAATTGGCATCGACATACTGCACGTGCATTTTTAACAGATAAAATTTCTGAACCTGAAATTTTAGCACTCTTCGGTCATGAACAAATGCAGCAAGAGGCAGCACATCCTTTTTCTAGTTTATCCTTTTCACAATATTCAAAAATTGCAGATGTATTACAACAAATGAAAGCGGCTTTTCAAATTCCAGAGATTAATATTGATGTCATCCTCTAAGAAAATTAAAAAAATATCATTTGCAGAAGATCGCCGAAAACAAAAACGGCTCGATGATAAAAAGCGTATTGAAGTAGATGTTGAGAAAATACTACATCCCTATATCACTCAACTGTATCAGAAACATTTAGAACAATTTGAGCATCAATATGATGAAATTTATAAATTTATCCAACAGCATGCAACTTGTAATGCCTGGAAAATCCAAGCGCATCAATTTTTTAAAAATTTTATTTCAAAGAAAAATCAAAATCGCTTAGATCCTTTTCCAATACCTTATCTTCCTTTTACTATGCAACGGGATGCCTTGGTCAGAAATGCTGAATGGTTTCAATCTGGGTATAAAATTGATGAGATCATCGAAAAGCTTTGGGATTATTGGGAGTTGGCTGAGGATCATCAATCTTTTTCAGATGATGAAATTATTGCAAATATACTGATTTCATCCATGTTATTTGCTGGACTCAATCAAGTATCTTCATTAAATGCCTTGCTAGAATATCTAAAAAATCCAACCCATATTCAAAGTATTGATCAAACTAATATTATATTTCTAACTCCCCTCTCACCGGGCTATGGGGATTTATTTATCGATGAAAAAACCATCCGAAAGTCTCGTAATTTTATTCCTGATCATATTACCCGTTTATGGTTAATTCATTTTAATACGCGGCAGATTCGTAAAATCAATCTAACCGTTGACGAATATTTACAGCTCATTTTTTCAAAGATGAATTCTAGTTTTAATCGTAGAACATATAAATTATTAAGAGATCATTCTAACTTTCATTGGACTCAACTGAAAGATGCCGATATTGACCCTGCTTTGTCACAATGCTTAATTGAAAATATACAAACCTGTGGATTATCCAAACACGAGTTTCAAAACTTTTATCGCCCTCAATTTATTACAAATACTCAACCTCCAGATCCGCATAAATCTAGTGCAGCACCCGCTCAACCTGCATTTGTCCAATCCGATCAAGCCAGGAAACAAACACTTAAACTGCATAAAGATCTTTTAAAATTTATTCGTTCTACGCAAAGTGATCAAGCGACTGAACATTCAATCATTGAATATATCATGTTGAATCATGCTAACTTAAATGAATATAGTCAAAGAATCGTATTGTGGTTAATCAGCTTATATAAACCCGCTAACGCTTTAATTTCACCTCTTTTAGCACTTTTAAATGTCGATGCTGCTCTATTTCAAAAGTCATTCCAAAACAATAATCCATTATCTGAGCATTCCATTTATACCTATTACACACGTATTGCTGAGCCATGGTTAAGCCATTCTCTACAATATATAAGTAGTGAAGATGATCCGAATATCTTGCTTAATAAGCTTTACGAACAAATCATCAGTAATACACTCATTCCAGATGAGTCTATTACTGAAACAGAAGAAGAACCGAGTCAAAACGAAGCTAAAAAATCTAAATCGCAAATTATCCAAATGCTCAAAAGGTTCCATAAGTTTCAACAAATTGTATTTAATGCTGATTCTTTTGAAATTGAAATGATTGCCACACAAACACGCCCTCGGTCAAGAATCATTGGACATCAAACTTTAACATTGTTACTTAATACACTAGATCAACAGAATGCCGAACATCTCATTGAACATACCCAATATCAATATCTTAAATTAATTTATATATTGGCCTATCGTACAGGGATGCGTATCAATGAAATTTTGGGTTTACGCATTCGTGATGTGGAAGGATTGGAAAAACTATCTATTTGGATTCAGCCTTACGGTTCAAAAAAACAAGGGAATTTGCATCAGTTAAAAACGGACAGTTCTGAGCGTATTATTCCAATCTACTGTTTGTTAAAGCAGAAAGAATATGAGCTATTCCACCAATTTATGATTGAAAAACGTCTGTCAGGTACTAAAAACGATTACATTTTTGCTGAGTGGAATCAACAGACCAAGTTGCAAAAAAATACTGTGACTGTGCCTTTGATTACACTATTCAATCAACTTTTGCAAAGCCATGATTATTCCTTTCATTCATTCAGGCATAGTGCCGCAAATCATTTTGCTCTGATTTTAAATTGTGAATATTCACCTTGGGTGGAAAGGCTCACAGATTATTCTTTAGAAGAATATCATCATATTCGGCAAGAACTTTTGCGCAATTCACATGACCAAAACCATTGGTTCATCATCGCCCATCTTCTGGGGCATATTGACCCAACTGAAACTTTTAGAAGCTACATCCACCTCGGCTATTTTATTGCAGGTACAAAATTACTCAAACATCAACCTGATATCTCTGCTGAATTAGCCATGAAAATCATGGGCTATAACCCTGCATTAACTTGTTTTAAATTTCTTAATTCTGTTCATCCCAATAAACCCTTTAATTTTGATCAGTATGCTGAAAAATTAAGTCAGCTTTTATTAAATCAACAGAATGAATGGTCAAAAAGCAATTTCGAATCTATTTTTGTAGATCCTTCAGTTCTCAATTATAAACCACATGATTATTTTCAATTTTTTGCAGGTACACCGCAGTCAAAAGTATCATTTAAACTGTTTTATCAATGCTTAAATCGACTCGAAACCTTAGAGGATTCTCAACAGGTCGCTGCCGAATATGGTCTGCCTTTTGCACTCGTTGATTATTGGTTCAATAATGCCAAAAAGCTCAGGCAACTGACCTCAAAAAAAGGACTGCCACGTCTGAACGGCTTAAAACCTGCAAAGGTCGATACACAGGAGGAAATTAAAATCTATACATATTTTTTCGACAAACTTCAGGGTGAATATGAAAACAATCCAACACTGATTCTTCAGGCGCTGCAGTTATTTTTAGAGCGTGTTACAGCATCTCACTCAGGAATTCATTTTCCACGCAAAAAGGTGGATCAGCTTGAAGCATTTTATAGCAAAATTCACAATTTATTCCCAACGGAATACTGGAATATTACCGGTAATGATTTAAGTGATTTAATTACACGTAAAAATCAACCTTTACTATTTAAAGTATTAAGAACTCAAAAAGTATTAGCACCCACTTTGCGTGATAACTATGTTCGGTTGCAGCTTTTTTCTAAAAATAAGCAAAGAGCACTGGGTGTTTTTAAGTTCTGTTTGCATTTAGCTTGTATTGGAAAGCCTAAAATTAAATTTTAGGCGATTCAAAATATGAGCTGCGAGTTGCTGACTCTATAATGAAGCTAGAAATAACTAGTTTTTCTGCCCAATATCGATGAATAAACAATCACTACGTAAAAATATCTTAAAGGTTGCTAAACATTTTAACATTTAATTTATCACTTCTAATGCAGGACAAACCAATAGTAGTTTCATCTTTAGAAACCAAAAAGAAACATAACTTAAAAAAAATTAATTACTTACACATCAAATGATTTTGAGCAGCAGCTAAACGTTTTGCTCTAGTATTCTTCAAATATACCTGTACATCATTACTTGATACAGAGGGTGCAGAGTCACTATTCAATGATCCAAAAGAAGACATATCAAGCATATATTTATATTCTTGATATATTTGATTTGCTGAATAAGCTTGCCATCTGCCTGTATCATCTAAAAAATAAGCAGCCTTACCTTGAGTATTACATTTTTTTGCAAAATGATACAATGTATCTGTTACATCTAAACTTGCTGCGTAACTCTGAAGTGCAAAACAACTCATTATCACAAGTGCAAAAAATTTTAATAACTTCATGATTAACCCTCTGATTTTATATACTTAAACAAGGTAAATAATACGCTTACCTGTTTATTCTTATGCAAAAGTAACATGAGGGTTAGACAGGTTATGTCACCACCTAAAATAGATTAATAATACTTTAATAAAATGATGTGTACTGATAAAAACAGAGACTTTAACTTGGTAAACTACACACTCATTAGGAGTTTACCATGAGCAAAAAACAAAAGATTTATAAGACAGAATTTAAGGCTGAAGCAATAAGAGCCATTGAAGCAAACAAAGGTAATGTCTCAGAAACAGCGCGATAGCTTGGCATTTCTATGCAGACCCTTTCAAATTGTTACAACAAAGCAAAAGCAGGGACATTAGTAGGTACACAACAATATTCACCTGATCTCGTTGCTCTAAGTGAACGGATGACAGCACACATCATTCAGCCTTGTTCTCAATAAAGCTTATATTTCCTCTTTTATTTAAAACAATTTATCTGCATTCAATAATTTCCTCATTTTCAAATAATAAGTTTATTAGATACCCAAATACCTCTTAACCTCTTGTTCCATTTCATCTTGCAATTTTTCAGGACTAATAATTTTAAGATGAGGAATCCAATAACGAACTAAAGGTAAAATTTGTTTTGCATTAGTGATTTGACTCGATAACAGCAAACTACCATCATTCAATTTCTTTATGATTTTTTGCTCAGGTAAAAGAGAACGAGCTTGAAAATGCTCTGCAACTTCAGCATGAACAGTTAAAATAACTTCTATTTTTTCTAACCCAAACCAAATGGTATCTTCTTTATCCAATTGTGATATAACAGCAGGATCTATGACAAAATAAATCACTTCAGATGAATGAGATAACATCTCAATTCGACTTAAACGATATGCTCTTAAGTTATTTTTATATACAGCAGCTAAGTACCAATTTCCATGATGATGGATTAAACGATAAGGTTGAACATTTTTAGTTACACCTTTATACAAGAAACTAATTTCGTAATGCTCTTGGATGGCTTCTCTAATAATTTTGAAAAGCTCTTTAAATTGACTAGCATCTTCGACAGAATAATTTTTAGTACTATAAATCTTATGCGCACGACTATCTAAAATTTCCCGTAAAAAAGATGTATCCAATGATGGATATAAATCACTTATTCCAGAAATCTGAGCAAAATTAATGATGTCTTTTGCCGTAATTTTACCTAAATAGTTCTCTTGTAAATAATATTTTTTACTTTTTTCATCTCTCAGTAAAGGTATTGAAGCACTTAAACGATCAAAATCTCGAGAAATTGTTCTTGTACTGACCTTAAATTCTTCTGCTAAAGTCTTGATTTGCAAATGTTGTCCATCATTTAATTTGGTCAGAATATTAGCTAAACGATCAGCTAAACGCTCATGATTCCCTTCATCATGCTGTGTAAATACCATATGAGCATTCCAACTCAAGTAAGCAAAAATTTTTCTTTAAAATACAATATTTTTAAAAAAAATCAATAAAAATTAATAAAATATATTTATTAACAATTTTCTAAGTATAAATTTTCTAAATGACAGGTTATGTCTATCAGAATTAAAATTTGATTTTTAATTCATCTAATTTTCTCAACCCATTAAAAATACAATAGTGCACTTTACTTTTAAACCTACAATTAAAAATAAACTCTTAGTTTTCTTAGGGTCTTATTCATATTTTATGCCTAAAAAATAGCGAGAATGAAAAATCAAATGACTAAACTCAATTTCACTCTCACTATGACTATTTTAACGTTAAATAATAATTACATTTAAAGTCTCTTTAAAAACATTTAAATAAATATAAATCAATATCTTATATCACATGTTTTTCTCCAATCCTCCCAATAACAAGGAATTAAAAATAGTGAATTTTCATGTAATCTAGACCACAAACGTACACCTAAATCTTTTTCCAACATTCTGATATCAAAATTAGAAATCAATAACGTTGATTTCATACTGTCATAACGACTGTATAAAATCTTATGTACCATTTCTAAACGCTTTTCATGACGATCATGTAAGCCATATTCATCAATTACCAACAGATCAAAACCAGCCAAATGCTGGATGATTTCAGCTTCAGATTTTGTAGGATCACTCCATGTATCCATCATCAATTGTGCAATCTGAGCACTGGTATAATATCGAGCTGTTAAAGGGCTATTTAAAATAATATTGCGAATGATTGATGCACTTAGGTGTGTTTTCCCAGTACCAGGATGTCCATATAAAATTAAATTAGGATATTGCCCTGCTATAATCTGCTGAGCAAAATTTTGGCAATTTTTTACTGCATTTTCCTGACCAAAAGACAAACACTGATAGTTTTTAAATCCACTTTCTACATAACGTTTTAATAAACCAGATTTTTTGATTTTGACATCAATTAAATTTTGACGAATTTCATCTTCATGTAACTGTTGTGCTGCAGACACCAAAGTTTTAGCACACTCCTTACAAATCAAATGTCCTGCAATCAACCATATTGTTTGACCATGAATAGGACAGACTTGCTCTGCTGGAGATGATGAGTCATTGATTAAATTGAGAAAGCACTTCATGTTTCCCTCCTAAACCCAGTTTTTACTTTGATTACAACCTTCTACGTCTGAAGGTGAAGGTGAAGGTGAAGGTGAAGGTGAAGGTGAAGGTGAAGGTGAAGGTGAAGGTGAAGGTGAAGGGTATAACTCAGGCTTTGCCAAAGTACTACTTAAACTTTGCTCAGACATTACATGAGCATCATTTGGCATAAGCTTCGGCGATGCTTGAGCATGGCTTGAGGATTTACTCCAGCGTGCTTGAGCAGCTTGTTTGGCTTTATCTGATTTCATTTTTTGATTCAAAGTCGCCTGCTCTTTCAATGCAGAAAGATAACGAGATTGTAAATGATCAGCCGTACTTTCAAACATCCCTAAGCTGGTTATGGTTTGAATCAATAATTTAATTTTGGATTGAGGAAGTTTAGTAATGCTGACCAAAATGGCACTTTGGTTCGGAATTGGACCATTTTTCCAAAAATCCATCATTAAAAGAAATGTGGCTCCAATTTGTTCTGGGCTCATTCTTGCAAACTTTGATTGCAGATCACCAATATAAATTGGCATCCAAATAGAGGCATCTTTATTCATTTTTTCACCATTTTTAAGTATAAGAAGGCGAAGGTCACCTGATTCAGATGACCTCAAATCTTTTGGCATGTCTAAATTAAATTACTAAGGCGAATGCGGGCTTGTAGAGCCAAGTCATCAAAATTAATAAACTCTTCATCCATCAACTTTTGTAGCCATAGACGTAATGCTTGATGATCATCAAAGCATTTATTGATATTGAGTAAGAAAGCCAAATTATGCAGTTTTGGAATATGTAACTCTTGAATCAATAATCGAGCAACATCATCAGCTTCTTGACTCACAACAACACCACCAAAAAATGATTTGCTATTCATGTGAAAACTCCTTTTCATTGAGTTTTTCAAGCATTGCTTCAAATGCACTACCATCGCGGCGTGTAACATTAGGAATATAGCGACTGTAGACCCTAAATAGCATTTCTGTGGTTGAGTGACCAAGCTGTCGTGCAACCCATTCAGGGTTTTCACCCGCAGATAGCCAAAGCGTTGCAGCAGTATGGCGTGTTTGGTATGCACGACGTGATTTGAGCTCTAGAAATCGTAACAGAGGATGCCAAACACGTTTGTTAACAAGACGGTAGTCTAAAGGACCACCATTTCGATTACAGAAGACAAAATCCGATTTACCATTATTCAAACTTCTTTGTTGTTTAAAAGCTTGATAAATACGTTCACTCATTTGAATCGTTCGATCAGAGCCATACGTTTTGGTACCACCGAGCACACCATTTACAAGTGCTTCTCGAATATGGATTTCTCTACGTTGAAAATCCACATTTTTCCACTGTAATCCATCAATTTCACTGGTACGCATACCTGTGAAAAATCGGATGGTGTAATACGGTTTAAAATCGTCACGCACAGTCGTGAGAATCTGCTGTACTTCTTCGAGAGAAAATGGAGTTACCTCAATTTTACTTTCTTTCAAATTGTTAATATTTTTATAAGGCGACTCGAAACTATACCGTTCGGCCGCATCATTCAGTATCATACGCAAAGGTGTCATGATTTGATTGATCCTTGATGCTTTCAGACTTGTTTGATCTTTTCCGTGTGTCACTTTGGCGAGAGAGGCACGGAAGTTCAGCAAGTCTGACTTCTTGATTTTTGTTAATACCTGATTACCAAAAGCTGGTAACAAGTAATTTTTAATGACAATCGCCACTTTTTGTTGATAAGAACCTCTCCATTCGATTTGTTTCTGTTTAAACCACAAAGCTGTAAAATCTTTAAAAAGTGGTACTCGTGTTTGCACTGCAATTTGCTGACTTCGTTTTTCTTTGAAATCATCAATTTTTTTACTTTTAGGGAAATACTTTTCGTATTCAAAAGTACCTAGCGTTATTTCCGCTTCTAGTTGTTCTAGACGCTTCTTTAATACCCTTCGGTTATAGGGATTATCTTCAAGACTCGTTGTCTCTCTGCATCGAATGCCCATATAGCGGAAGTCTGCAATGAGTCTGCCATTTCGTTCACGGATAGTAGCCATAGTGATAGATCCTCTAATGAATTATTGAAGAGCATCCATACTCAGTCCTGTGAACTTAAGCATTTCAGTTTCAATACGTTCCCAAACAAACAGAATCTTGCGACCACCAAAAGGACGAATATAGTGAACACCTTCAATGAAGACGCTATCTTTAAGTTGATTGCGAATGGTGCGAGCGTCGTATTGAATTTTTTCAGCGAGTTGCTGTGCCGTTAAGTATGTATATGTCATAATTGTATTCCCATATTAATTCATCGGATGTAAGTAGTTTTTCATCCTTAAACGTAAAATAACCTCAAATTTAATTAAATGCAATTAAATTTTCATTGTATTAGAGGAAAAATTAATGGTTATTTGTAAATTACCAATTTTGTTAGCTGAACGAAAAATGAGGGTTGCAGATCTTATCCGAGGGACTGGCATCAATAAAACGACTTTGCATAAGCTATACAACGGTGACTTAACTCGCATCGACTTAGAAACGATTGACCGTATTTGTGAATATTTAGACATTCAAGTAGGTGATTTATTTGTTTTTGAAAAAAATCTTACTAATCAAATAAATGAAGAGTAGTTTGGTCACCGATGGTCACTTTGAAATCGTGATTGGTCACAAAAGCAGACATTAAATTTGAACGATCGTTAAAATTTATCTATCAAATTTGAATTGCTTTATTTAAAACCTAGATGAATATCTAAAAATGAGCTTTTTTAGGGAAAAATTTTGGTCACCGATGGTCACTTTAGAAAAGTGATTGGTCACAAATTCGTAAAATAAGTTAAAACTGGGAATATAATTCTATTTTATAGACCCAGTATTTTAGCTTTAGGGGGGCTAAAAAGTACAAGTGATTGAGTGAAATTTGAGGTCATTTAAAGTACTTTATACAAAGTGTGGCACACAATGGTCACATTTTGGTCACCAAACATGGGAACGGCTAATAAAATTTATAAGTAGACTCTAGTAAACAATTTGAACCAGCTAGAAAAATATGAATAAAATCAACAATAAAAAAGCCCCCATCTTTCGATGAGGGCTTTTTGAATCTGGAGCGGGAAAGGAGACTCGAACTCCCGACCCCAACCTTGGCAAGGTTATGCTCTACCAACTGAGCTATTCCCGCAGAGTCTGTCCAATTTTTTAAATAAAAAACTGAATAAAAAAATTTTGGAGCGGGAAAGGAGACTCGAACTCCCGACCCCAACCTTGGCAAGGTTATGCTCTACCAACTGAGCTATTCCCGCGGAGTCTGTCCAATTTTTTAAATAAAAAACTGAATAAAAAAATTTTGAGCGGGAAAGGAGACTCGAACTCCCGACCCCAACCTTGGCAAGGTTATGCTCTACCAACTGAGCTATTCCCGCATGGGGCTTATAATACATTAAGAAAAATCAGGGTCAACAATTTTTTGTTATAAAATCGCTCATTTGCATAAAATTAACACAGATGACTTATTTTTTTGCTAATTCTGCCTAAAAACAAATAGGCTTTAAAGCAATTAAGCTCATTTTCTGATCTTTCATATAGAGATTAGGGGCAAAAAATATAATCCGTTATACTCCGTTTAAGTTAAATCTTGAGGAAGTGTGAAATGAGCCTTGAACAACAATTGATTGAACAGTTACAAACTTTAAATCCAACCCATTTAGAAGTCGTCAATGAGTCAGCTGGTCATGGTGGCTATTTTCCAGGAAAAGAGTCACATTTCAAAGTGATCATCGTCAGTGAAGCTTTTGCAGGTTTACGTTTGGTACAACGTCATCAAAAAATCTATGCTGAAGCTAAAGATTTACTCAGTCCTGGTAAAATTCATGCTTTAGCCATCCACGCTTATCTTCCAAGTGAATGGCAAGGTCAAGCGCCTGCTAGCCCTGAATGTGCACATGCACCAAAAGCATAAGGTAGAGTATGGATACGCATTTAATTGTTAAAATCATCCACATGTCGAGTGCAGCACTGGCAATGCTGGTCTTTGTTTTACGTGCATTTACACTATTTGTTGGCACACAAAACCAACAACCAAACCCCAAAGGTCGTGTTGCCTTCGTTGCTGTACAGCACTTTTCTTATACACTGCTCGTAATCACAGGTGTGGCTTTATTGGTTATGAATCATTTCCAAGTACAAACTTGGTTTTACGCAAAAATATTACTCTTTTTTGTGTTGTTATCATCGCAAATTAAAGCTTATAAAAAAGATGAAGCCATTCTATTGGCACAACGTCGTGCTGGTTTGGTATTGGGTGCTATTGCCTTTGTTTCTATCCTTGCCTTGATTTTAATTAAGCCTGTTTTTGGTTGATTGTCAGACATTTATTTCCTACTTGTATGCAGTCTAGGTTAAACTGTATACAAGTCAAAAAATAATGAATTTGAGGGAATTATGATCACACGTGTGGTGTTTAACCAAAAGGGTGGCGTAGGTAAGTCGAGTATTACAGTAAATTTGGCGGCAATGAGTGCCAATGCTGGTCTAAAAACCTTAGTGATTGATCTAGATCCACAAGCAAATTCGAGCCAATATCTATTAGGTGATGATGCAACTTATTCAGCAGACAAAACCGCACTTGAACCCAATATCGAAAATTTCTTCCAAGATGTTTTGGGCAATAACCAACAAAAAGGCTTGATTGGCAATGCCATCGGGTCATTATTAAAATCAAAAAATAAAGGCTTCGAACAGTATATTCACCACTCACCTTTTGCAAATTTAGATGTATTACCCGCAAGTCCAACCTTGGGCAGTCTGGAACATGCATTAGAAGCCAAACATAAAATCTATAAATTACGTGATGCGATTCAAACCCTTACTGGAAAATATGAGCGTATTTTTATCGATACTCCACCTGCATTTAATTTTTTCACGTTGTCGGCATTGATTACAGCAGATCGTGTACTGATTCCTTTTGACTGCGATGTATTTTCTAAACGCGCCTTACAAACTTTGATTGAAAATGTCATCGAAACCCAAGATGACCACAATGATCGTTTGGAAATTGAAGGAATTATTGTCAATCAATTCCAAGCGCAAGCAAAATTACCACGTGAAGTGGTACAGCAGCTCAAAGATGAAAACCTTCCTGTATTAGAAAATATGTTGCCGCCTTCAGTCATTATGAAAGAGTCACATCATAAAAACTTACCTCTCATCTATTTTGCTACAGATCATAAATTGACGCAGGCATATCAATCATTGTTCAATGAGATTGAGCAAAAATAAGATCGAGATATCGCATGAAAATGAGCTATTTAAATGCAATGAAATGGGCAGCTTTCGGTATAGGGCTGTCTGTTTTAACCGCATGTGCCACCACAGTCAAACCAAGTTATGTGTCACCAACACAATATCAAGCGATGAATTGTGGACAGTTAAATTCTGAATTCCAACGTATTCAACAATACATCAACAATGGTGTACAACCTGCAAAACGTACAGGTATGGGCGTTGGTGTCGGACTTGGTGGTGGTTGGGGACGTGGCGGTTGGGGTTTTGGTCCAAGTATTTCAGTCAATATGGGACAATCTTCAAATACCAAGAACACTGAGCTTGCTAATCTGTATGGCCAGCAGGATGCGATTTCTCAAGCAGCACAGTTTAAAAATTGTCCTTATGTGCCGAAACGTCAAGAAGTGAAAAAGTAACAAATATATGCATACTGAGCCACAGTTGGCATAGTATGCATTTTAATGTTTAGCAAAATGTTTCAAGATTAATCATATAAAAAATAAAATGTTAAATCATATCCCTTTAAATAAAGGGGTTAAAATTCAAGCAAAATCCATCTTAAAACTTGTTATGCTTTTATATTTTCGTTTAAGGTATGTCCCTGTAAAATTATTTGAAAGCACTATATGATTGAAAATTGGCTATTTATTGCTGCGATGTTGGCTGTGCTGCTCATTCCGGGCCCCACCAATGCATTATTAGTCAGTTCAGCACATCATCAAGGTATTGCAAAAACATTTGCTTTAGTCCCTGCACAACTTTTAGGTTATCTATATGGCATCAGTATTTGGGCACTGCTGATTCATTTAACTTTGCCAATTTGGCCATTTTTGATTGATATTTTACATTTCGCCAGTACGATTTACGTCTTATGGTTGGCATTTCATTTATGGAAAGCTTCACATTTAAAAACACATAGTCAATTACACAAGACATTAACGCCATCACAACTATTTATTACAACATTAAAAAACCCAAAAACGATTTTATTTGCCGCAGGTATTTTTCCTGTAGAAACATGGGATTCCTACTTACATTATTTTTTAGTGATGAGCGTATTTGTGTTATGTCTAATCCCCTGTTCTTTGTTTTGGATTTATTGGGGACGCACAGTGTTGGCAGGAAATATAAAAGGCGTCAGTGCTGATCGTATCTATAAAGGATCAGCACTGTTTTTAATTTTATGTATGTTGCCTGTGGTGATTCAATTTTTTTAAACTTTATCTTTATTGAAAAATTTATGACGAATAAAACCGATTAAACCAGGTAAAATACTTAAGAAAATAATGCCGAAGACCAAATGAGTAAAGTTATCTTTGACCAATGGGTGCCCACCAAACAAATAGCCCAATGTGATAAATGAACCCACCCAACAGAAAGCACCTACGACATTATACGTCAGGAAATATTTATAATTCATACTGCCTGCACCAGCAACAAACGGCGCAAAAGTACGGGCAAAAGGAATAAAACGAGCAAAAATAATTGTTTTACCACCATGCTTTTCAAAGAATTGTGAAGTTTTAATCAAATGTTCTTTGTTAATAAAGCGAGATTCGATTTCAAATACCCGTGGTCCAATGTATTTACCAATGTGGTAATTTAATGTGTCGCCCAATACTGCCGCCATAAACAGTAAAATCACCAATAAAACAGGATCCATTGCCCCTGTAGATGCAGCCAATGCCCCTGCGGCAAAAAGTAAGCTGTCCCCCGGTAAAAATGGCATCACCACTAAACCAGTTTCTACGAAAATAATCAGGAATAAAATTCCGTAAACCCAATAACCGTAATTTGTTATAAATTCAAATAAATGCTGGTCAACATGTAAAATAAAATCAATGAGATTCATGAAATAAAAGCTAAGCCAAGTCGTGCTCAAATCCTAGCAGTCTGTGTTATGAAAGTCAGTATTAAAAAGTAAATAAAAACATCTATTATCGTTTCATTTATAAAACGATAAGTCTGATTTTTGCATATTTATCCAAAAATCACAGCGTACTATCATGAGCTCATGTTAAAAAATACGAATTAGGTCTCATCATGTTAAATCCAAATGTTGTTCTCAAAAATATCGTCCATCAAGCCCATACTGATGCAACACTTGCATTGATTGCACGTGCACTTCTCGCATATATCTTTATCGTTGCGGGTTGGGGCAAAATCACAGCATATAGCGCAACCGTAGGTTATATGGAGTCTATGGGAGTGCCGGGAGCAATGTTACCACTCACGATTTTGGTTGAATTCGGTGGTGGTTTAGCCTTGTTATTTGGTTTTCAGGCACGTTTTGCAGCACTCGGCTTAGCTGTATTTAGTTTAATTACTGCATTTTTATTCCATGGTGGTGCAGAAGATAGTATTAACTTTATGAAAAACTTTGCCATGGCTGGTGGTTTATTTTTCTTAATGTTGCATGGTGCAGGTCGATTTAGCTTTGATCATCTCATTGAAAAATAATCAATATTAAAATAAAAATTAAAAAAGCCAGATCAACATCTGGCTTTTTTGTGCAACAGTTTAAGCAAGCATAAGCAAAGCAACATCAAATGAATCTATTAATGCTTTGCACAGCCGAAAAATCTTAGTCTTCAAACTGCTTTGCTTGATGAATCAATTGTTGAAAAATAGCACTATCTTGAATTTGATTGGCACTGAGTAATGCCAATTTCACTAAAAATAATTCACGTTTTTCTAACGGTACAGCATCAATCGTTTCAGCCAAGTGATCATACACTTTTTCTAGATGTTCAATAGAAATACTCATGCTACTGCTCCTTCTACAACGTCAGTAAACTGTTTAAATGTTTGCGTTAATGCATTTTCACGATAGCTCAGCCAACGCCCATTAATATGATGCCCCGGACGAACCAAATAAACGGTACCGACAGATGCAAAGAAACGTTCTGTTGCAATATCAGGATGGATATTCAAGCACACATCTGCCTCTGCCACCATGTGTTGATCAAGTGCTAAGGCAACTATTTGTACAGGAATACCCTGTTGCTTTAATGCCAGAACTTCTTGTGACAAGGCTGTAGGTAATTGACCTTTTTCAGTAAATACAATTACGCTAAATTTACCTGAAATTGCATCATACAAAAATGAATGATCTGCAAATTTGATATTTGGAATCAATGCCCCGTTTTCGGTCAACTCATTCATTTGTGCATTGTCATCACACAGACTGTTGAGCGGTGAATGTGTATATGCGTGCGGGCGTGAGGTACGCCAATGATAAAGTGGACGAACAAACTCATGTTCTAATGACAATGAAAGTACAGCATTACGCAGTAAACGGAAACCATCCGTAGGAGGTGCCATAAAACGCGTTGATTTTCCTGCTTCAGCAATAATCTCACGTGCAGCCCCAACACGATCAAAAGTGTAGCTTTGTAAGATTTTCTCAGGTGCCCAACCTTTTACTGCGGCTGCTAATTTCCAAGCTAAATCTTGTGCATCTTGAAAACCTGTATTTGCACCACGCACTCCAAAAATTGGTAATAAATGTGCAGCATCGCCCACGAAAATAATACGGTTATGTACATAATTATCTAAGGTCAATGCACGTGCTGAATAAACTGTACTCCAGTCCATTTCCCACTCAAGATGATCTTGCCCAATCATTTTTAATTGATCGTTGACAGCTTTATGTAAATTTTCTGGTTTCAATGCTTCTTCGGGGCTAATCGATGGATCTAATTGATAATCAAAACGCCAGATATTGTCGGGTTCACGATGCATTAAAATCGTATTCCCAGGATTCCAATCAGGTGAAAAGAAAGCTAAACGTTCAGTGGGATAATCCAATTGAATACGAATATCCGCAATGACAAAACGACCTTCATAACTCGCTCCTTCCATCCACAATTTCATACTTTCACGAATCGGGGAGCGACCACCATCGGCTGCAACAACCCATTTGGAAGTATGCTGATATGTTCCTTCAGGCGTGTCTATCGTTAAAGTGACCTGATCCTGTGCTTGTACGTGATCGACGACTTTATTTCCCCAACGTACTTCAATATTGTCTTGTTCTTGAATCGTTTCTAATAAAAAATGCTCTAACCAATTTTGTTGTAAATTATTTAAGGGTGCAAACTGATCATGTTCATTGGTGGGTGATGCCATGCGAAAAGCAACTTGGCCTTTATAAATTGAATTACCATGTGTCCAAGGTAAAGCTTTTGACATGATCCGTTCTGCTGCACCTGCTGCTTGCAAAATTTCCATCGAACGTTTGGTATAAACCAGTGCGCGACTACCTTCAGACAGTTGTAATTCAGCAGACAATAAAATGACTTTGACCCCCTGTTTTGCTAACAATAGTGCTGTCGTCATCCCGATTGGACCCGCTCCAACCACAGTAACCGTTTGTTCGTCTGTCACAACTTCTGTTTGACTATGAAAGTGTGGAAAAACTTCATACTGATAGTAAAGCGATTTTCTTGGCTCTTGTGCTAGAAAATGCATATTGAACTCCTTGTCATATATATACTAAATTTAAGACTTTGTTTCGGATGCCATCACAAGCGTTGTGGGCATTTTTATTGCAGAATAATCAGATTCAGGACATACAACGCTGCGGTACTTTTGGCTACCACGTAGCCCATAGAAATAAAAAACATAAAGGAAAATAGTCAGTACGATACAAATGATCCAAACCCACGTAAACGAACCTGAAGCAGTGACAATGAACCATTACGTGAGCAGGTTTTCTTTAAACAAGTTGATGTAAGCCTACATCTTCCTGTGCATATACCGGGATATACTGACTTTTACTCATCCAAAGAACATGCAACGAATGTGGGGTGTATGTTCCGTGATCCTAAAAATGCACTTTTAGCCAATTGGTCTGAGCTACCTGTAGGCTATAACGGTCGTGCAAGTTCAGTGATTGTGAGTGGCACAAACATTGTCCGTCCATCAGGTCAAATTAAATTACCAACAGCGGATCGCCCACAATTTTCAGCCTGCCGTAAACTCGACTTTGAGTTAGAAACAGGTTTTATCGTCGGGAAAGCCAACACATTAGGTGAACCGATTGCAATTGAAAATGCATGGGATCATATTTTTGGCATGGTACTGTTTAATGACTGGTCTGCTCGTGATTTACAGCAATGGGAATATGTGCCACTCGGTCCATTCAATGCAAAAACATTTGCTTCCTCAATCTCCCCATGGATCGTGACCTTAGAAGCGCTTGAACCTTTTAAAACACATTCTCCAATACAAGAGCCTCAGCCCCTTCCTTATTTACGTGAAGACCACAGTAACAACAGCTATGACATTCATCTGTCTGTAGAAATTCAAGCGGAAGGTGCAACGCAAGCAAATGTCATTTGTGAAACCAATTTCAAATATATGTATTGGTCAATGGCACAGCAGTTAACTCACCACACGATTGCAGGATGTAATATGCAAGTGGGTGATTTAATGGGTTCAGGAACCATTTCAGGACCAACGCCAAACTCCTACGGTTCTCTGCTCGAAATCACATGGAATGCGACCAAACCATTAACACTTGCCAATGGTGAACAACGTACCTTTATTCAAGATGGCGATACAGTCACGATGAAAGGTTTCTGTGAAAAAGAAGGTGTACGTATTGGCTTTGGTGCTGTATCAGGCAAAATTCTGCCTGCCATTCAATTTAACTTTGCAGAATAAGACGGATAGCGTAAATGAAACTGTACACCTATTTTCGCAGTTCAGCCGCCTATCGGGTACGTATAGCACTGAATTTAAAAGGCTTAGATGCAGAATTAATCCCTATACACTTGGTCAATCATGGCGGTGAACAGCATAGTGCTGCATATCGTCAAGTTAATCCGAGTGGACTTGTACCGACCCTCTGTGATGATGATTTTACCCTAACACAATCGCTCAGCATCATTGAATACTTAGATGAAAAATACACAGAAACTAGTCTACTCACACAGGATTTACAACAACGCGCCCAAGTACGTGCATTTAGTTTAAGCATTGCCTGTGACATTCACCCACTCAACAATCTGCGCATTTTACAGTACCTCACACAGACCTTAGAGCTGAGCGATGCACAAAAATCTGCATGGTATGCGCATTGGATTGAGATAGGTTTTCAAGCACTTGAAGCTCAATTAATCCATTCAAATGGCAAATTCTGTTTTGGTGAACAGGCAACATTGGCAGATTGTTGTCTGATTCCACAGGTGTATAACGCGAAACGCTTCAATATTGATTTATCTGCATATCCGAAAATTGAATCGATCTATGCACATTGCAACACATTACATGCATTTCAACGTGCAGCACCTGAAGCACAAGCTGAAGCAAATTAAAATTTTTATAAGGATATAAATGATGACGATTCAAATCGAAAAAATTCACCATGTGGCTTACCGCTGTAAAGATGTAAAAGAAACGGTCGAATGGTATAAAAAAAATCTCAATATGGATTTTATCTTAGCATTTGCAGAAGACTATGTGCCCTCAACCAAAGCATTTGACCCATATATGCACTTATTTTTAGATGCAGGTAATGGCAACGTTTTGGCATTTTTTGAGCTACCGACACAACCTGAAATGGGACGTGATGAAAATACACCGAAATGGGTACAGCACATTGCATTAAAAGTGAAAGATCGTGCTGCGTTGGTAGAAGCAAAAGCGCATTTAGAAGGCAATGGTGTCAATGTTTTAGGCATCACTAATCATGGTATTTTCCATTCGATTTATTTCTTCGATCCGAATGGTCACCGTTTGGAATTGGCATATGACGATGAAAAAGCACCGCAAAAAATTGCAATGATCACCGAAGAAATGAAGCACGAAATGTTAGAAGAATGGTCTAAAAATAAACGTGCACCACACCATACCCACTTTCTCCATGCTGCTGAATTAGATGACAATGCAGCTGATGCCAAAGTGGATGCTTAATTTTAGGGATGATCTCGTTCATGAATAAATGGGTTGCAAGTGCTGAACTGGCAGGTGGCTTTGGTTTATGTGTATTCCTGAACTATTCATCGACGCTTTTAAAAATACAGCGGTCAAGGGTTTGACCTGTATTTCCAATCATTCTGGAGTAGATGACTTCGGTTTACCCCTCACAGGCAAAGGTGTAGTCAACCGTATTATCACCGATTTAGGCATGATGGATATAAGTACTGAAGGTGTCAAACTGGTCGAACTTGCTCAAGATGTCATGCTAGAACAAATCAAGGCAGCAACAGGTGTTGAGCTGATTTTAGATGCTGTTGCGACATAATTGATTTGATTGAACATCCAAGCAACTGAAATTGCTTGGATGTTTGATGACGATGAGTTAATTTTTATATTTATAACTAGTAAACATACTGTAGCAATAACTGAGCATATGTATTGCTCTGTGTACCATTTACTTGTGATCCGCCATTTAAAAGTGCTTTTTTCGGTTTAAAGATCCCCAATAAAGGAATGACATTGATATGCGGAGTCGGTGACCAAACCGCAAAGATATCAAGCTCATGTGCATCTAGATTTTCTGTGTCTTTTTTAATCGTATCAAATTGATACGCCAACATGCCTAAATGTAAATTTTCCTTAACGGAAGCTTGCAATGAAACCTGATGAATACGTGCATTGCTGCTAAATGGCCCCGCATAATTTCCTGCAACTTCACCTTGAAACCATGTACCAAAGCCTGCGTCAGTATTACCATAAAACAATGCATCATAATTTTCTGAAAATGATGAAAAGCGATACCCCAAAGTCGGCTGAAATGGCATGTGCTCAAATTGATAATTCAATGCCATATACCATGCATTTTCATGTTGCTGATCTTGATAGACATATTCGCTACTAAAAGCAAGCTGATCATTGATTTGTGTCTTTGCTCTAACAGCAATATCTTTTAAATCATCACGTACAGATTCATGCTGTGGATCTTCAAGCTCTGCTATCTGTAAATACGTCAGTCCAAAATCATAATTTTTAAATTGATACTGCCAATCGGTTGCCCATAAAGTCGGTTGATATTGGGCTTGATTATCCGATTTTAAATAGTACCAATGGCTTTTTAAACTGTCCGTCAATTGATAATGTAAAACCGTTGTAAAATCAAAACTTTTACGCGCTGCAATATAATAACCACCACCCCGATTGAGTTCACCATCGGCTATGCCTTTGCCCATATTTAAGGCATCACCAGCAACTAAAAAACCATCTGCAATTTGCACACTTTGACGACCTATACTCAGATCAATTTTGGCTTTATCTGCTGCACCGTTTCGCCAGCCCAGTGACCATTCACCTACCGTTGTTTTGCGCTCACTGCCATCGCTAAAACCTGCTGCATCGCCATCACCAAAGGTCGCTGAACTGAGCCCTTTCACTGTGGCATACAGTTCATTTTTACCTAAGCGATATTGCCCTTCAACACCATAAGACGCATAGGCTTCTTGCCATGAAATATCATCTTGCGCTTCAGGATTGTTATAACTTTTTTTGCTGTACATCGCACCATACATCATGTCTATACTCGGTTTGATGCTTAAGTTTTCATTGATCTGCGCATTGTCAGCCTGTACAGCAGCATTCCCCAACAATGTAAAAATGCTGAGTGCATATACTTTTGTGTTCATGTCTTTTCTCATTGTGATCAATCTAAAAAAAGGATCAGCACCAAGCTGATCCTTTCAGAACGCACATTAGTTTTAATGCTGCATTTGTTGTTTTTGTTGCTCGTTGTCATTTTTTAAGGTGGGTGTACTGTCAAAGAAATTCCAAGGTTTCAACATGGTATATACCCATTCCGTTGGCATAATTGGCCATTCTTCTGCACGTGCGACATGGGTAGTTCCTGTCGTCATCCAAACCACCAAATCTTGATCTTTAATATTGTCATTGTTGGCAACAAACTCGCCAAGACCTGTGTCTTTGACAGAACGATTTGAATATTTACCTTCAGGGAATAGTTCATTGGCATCTCGCTTCGTGACCCAAATTTGCTTGTCCATAAAGCTTAAACGTTTAAACAACCATTCATCTGGCGAGAAGTTCGCACCTTTGGCAATGGGGTGTGTGCCGCCTGCAAATGGAATCATTTGATAAGATACAGGATTGCCCATACGGTTTTCTTTGTTGAGATTGGAAATTAAACGAATCGTCGATGGATCAAATTTTTGGGCAGCTTCTTGTTCAGTATTGACAATGCGTTCGTTGACTTCCATCGCACTGCTACGCGGACCACCTCGGGTATTTTTAGCCACGACAGGGTCCATTTCAACGAAACTGTTATTGCCTCCATCTACATCCATATCCAAACGGAAATTATAAATATGTTGATGGGTTGTCCCGACAATATTATGGTCAATCAGCGTACCAAAACGCGTATCTTCTTTGGCTGTTGCATCATGCATTGTACGTGCTTTAACGCCTTTGACTGCTTCAATCCCTGTTGCACCCGCATTAATGCCAATAATACCGTTGTTGTTAAATACCCAGTCAAAAATATAGTCATAATTACCTACCGTACTGATCCAACGCACCACCAATTCACGGCGCTCAGAACTAATATTCGGTTGATTCATTTCTTGATGTTTAAACTCAGGGCCTGCATAACGTTCGAAAACTGCAATCGCATTGGGAATGACACGTGGCTGACCTGTGTAATCAGCAATCACAGCATCGAGCAGTACTGCATTATCAGGTGCATCTACACCCTTTTCAATTGAGGACGTCAGTGTCCCCATACCATATTCACCAGAGTCTAGATAAGACTTGAAGTACCAACCCATATCAGGATCACCATAAGGCACAACCATACCCCCAAGGTTGCCCTCATACATGACTTTACGTTTATCGCCTTTGTCTTTATAAGTTACGGTTGAAACTTTTAGCCCCACCCGTGAATCTAAGCCCACATGGAAACACCAAGGTCCCCAATGAATGGTTTGTCCTGTAATGGAAAAATTTTTACCTTCAGGTTCAACGATATTTAAAGGTTTAAATTGGTTCTTATCATTTTTATTTGCAATAGAGTTTACCGTCATCGGCACAGGAATAATTGCACCTTCTTCGAGTTTCACAATTTTCTTATTGTCTAAATCGACCACTGCAACAAGATTTTCAATCGGATGTGCCCAATAATTACCATCACCCGTATCTAAATAAGACACCACTTTTAAAACATTGAGTTCACGGTCTAAACCATCTTTACCACCAAAATAACCGACTGTTAAAGGGGTCGTCACAACTTTAGAAATATCTTTAACCCCTCTTTTTTCGAGCGCTTTTTTATAATTTTTATCTTGCGTGACAATCTCTTGTACGGCAACCATATCGTCATATAACACCATACCATGCGTATTGTCTAAAACTTTCCATTGCGTGACTTTTTGTGTTTTTAGATCGACTAAACCTTCGATCACTTGCTTACCTTTTAACAAAGTAAACTCAGCGATTCGATCCTCTTGTAACGCTTTGCCACCGATAAAAGCATCCCATACTTTTTCTTTTTCAGGGTCTTTCAACTTAATTTCTGAAAAACGCATATTTGGGTAAGCATATTCTGACTGTGTAATGGCTTTAAATGTTTGAGTAATCTCTTGTGATGTTAAGCTATTAAGTGGATGTGCAACTGATTCAATTTTAAATGTTTGATCTAAACCTGACTGAAAAATCTCTGAAGCAAATTCTTTACTCACCACGGGCTGACCATTTTTTTCAACCAACGGCACACTGACTTTGAAAGCTTTACCATTGACCAAAACGGTATCTGAATTTGCTTTTGCCCGTACAATTAAAGACCCCTTTGCAATGGTATAGGTATTGGTAAAATCATCTTTTTTAACGTCTGCGCCAAAATCGCTCATGTTTTGATATAAGGACACCATTTCGGCTGTTTGACCATGTGCCCATGCATGATGTTGAACCCCTAAAGCAAGTGCAGCAATTGCAACATTGAACGTTGCGAAGTTTTTTAATGATTGTGTAATTTGATTAAATTGCATTGTGTCAAAATCCATAATAAACACGACGATAGATTTAAAGTAATGCAATTCAATCGATAAAAAATCCTCCTAAAGGATGATTTTTATTTTAAAAACTTCAGCATAATCTCTTGACGATTATTTATTCCTGTTTTCTGATAAATATGCTGTACATGGGTTTTCACTGTTGCCAAACTACAGTTTAAATACTGCGCAACTGACTGATTATTTAAACCTCTTAATATTAATTCAAGCACTACGATTTCTTTTTTAGTAAAATGATAAACATCATATATTGCGCTATTTTCTAACTGATCTGTTTGATTAAAAAAATATTTTTTGGATAGTTCACAAAAAGCATCCAACATATTTTTTTCTTGTACAGTAAAGATTTGGCTATTCTTTTCTCGAATAATACTTAAACCTAAAATAGGTTCACCATTACGTTTTCTAAAAAAAATTTCAGCAGTATCTTTTAATTTCCAACGTTGCATAAAATCCGCATAGTGATCATCACAGGTATATTCACTCAGTAGTTCAACATTATGATCTTTATGTTGATAATGCTTCATAAATGATACAGGATCATTTTCGACTTCACGATTTAAATATTCTGTTAATGATTGTGCAGGAATATTAAAATTTTGATAGTTATAAGCATGGTGAATGTTGTCAATCGAATACAACAAGTAGCCATCAAAATCAAAGACTCGACTCACTTGCTGAATAAAATTTTGAGTAAAATCTGTTATAAACTGATGATTAAGCATAATTTCCACCGATCCTGTTCGGAAATATGATTAGCAAGATATACGCCAAAAAGTCCTTTGCTTCCTGCAAAGGACTGATCAAACTTTATGACGTAATATGAACCGCTTGTTTATGGGTAAATAACAATAAACCGTCTAAACCAAATGAATAACCTAAACCAGACAGTTTCCAACCCCCAAAAACGGCTGCAGGAGATAAATCAGAATGACTATTAATCCAGACTGTCCCTGTTTCCATTTGACTGGCAATATTTTCAGCAAGTTCTAAATTTTGACTCCATACTGAACCACCTAAACCAAATTCTGTGGCATTGCTACGCTGTAATACTTCATCAATAGTCCTAAATTTTAGTACAGGTAGAACTGGACCAAATTGCTCCTGATCCACTAAAGCCATGCCTTCATGGACATTGGTCACAATGGTTGGCGCAATAAAATAACCGGTTTCTGGTAAAGCTTGCGCTGTGCTCACAACTGTTCCACCTTGTGCAACAGCATCCTGAATGAGGGCTTTGACTTTGTCATATTGCATTTTATTTTGCACAGGACCAAAGCTGACAGCAGCATCTGTACCATCACCAATGACTTGCTGATTTGCGATCTCGACTAATTTTTTAACTAGAGCATCATAAATATTTTCATGCACATATAAGCGTTTAAGTGCCGCACAGGTTTGACCTGCATTTAAAAATGCTGAACCAAAAATCTTTTCTGCCACCATCTCTATATCGGCATCTTCAAGCACAATACCTGCATCATTACCCCCCAATTCAAGCACAACACTTTTTAATGAACGTACAGAATGACTCAAAATACTTTGTCCTGTGCGTGTAGAACCTGTAAATGTCACTTTATCTACAGCAGCATGTTCACTTAATGCTTGTCCAACCTCGCCTTGACCTAAAATAATATTACATGCGCCTTGCGGTAAATGACGATTAATAATTTCAACCAGTTTAATCGTGCTCAGCGGGGTATATTCAGAAGGTTTATTGACTACACAGTTTTTGGTTTTGAGGGCAGGAAAAATATGCCAAACGGCAATCATAAATGGCCAATTCCACGGTGTAATCGATGCCACTACACCAAGCGGACGATTATACACCTTAATGGTTTTACCATTTGGCTCTGTCATGGTCTCCACAGGAATGTCTAAACTGGTTAAATATTCAATCCAGCCAGCACCTGCTTCGACTTCAAACTGTGCCATGGCTAAGGTTTTGCCCTGCTCTAAAGTAATGAGCTGTGCAATCTCATCTTTTTCTGCACGAATATCGGCAGCAATTTTGTGAAAAAGCGCATGAATCACCTGATCCTCAGTATTTTTCCATGTTTTAAATGCTTGGGCAGCTGACTCTATTGCGTCATTCACTTGCTTGAGACTTGCACTAGCCACATCTGTCAGTACAGTTTCATTGGCAGGATTAATCACGGCAAATGTTGCACCTTCGCCCTGTATTTTTTGTCCATCAATGATTAAAGCTGTGTTCATTTATATTTCCTTATATATTAAGCCTGATCAACACTATTTTAACGGTGAATCTAGGCTTGGAACTCATCCCAAAGGATGATCTTTCTATGAAAACCGATGAAACTTTAAGTCCGTTGCATGAGCAATTCGACTCCTTTTTCAGCAACAACAATGGTCGGTGCATTGGTATTACTATTTGAAATACCCACAGCACTTTTGCTTTTATAAAACCTACAAAACTCTTTTTACCATAATAGAAGGGTCAGCTCGAGGTTCACAAAAGCACCATATCACTGTGTTCCCCATGTTTTACTTTTTTACCGTGGTCACTGCTTTAACGAGATTTTTTGAGCAATGCAGTGATATACAATTAAAAAAATCAGCAAAAACATAATCACTGTATAAAGATAGAATCAACTTGTTTGAATATTTTTAATCAAACTTGTGTTTCGAATAAACCACGGGGTATGCGATCACCTGTATCGATTACATACAGTATTGAATATCGCCTTTTTAATTTTCAACATATCCATGTTGTTACTCCGTTATGTCCTTTGTCATGCATTTAATCTTTGTTCAAATTAAATAGTTTAGATATCTCATAAAAATTAATATATTAACTAAATGGTAAAATTTCAACCCTTATTTACATTTATCGTAAGTCTTATTGTTCAATCAATATAAGTGATGGTGCAATATAATTTCTGGGTGCATACAAGCGCCAAGCGTTCATTGATTTATGCTTAAAGACCTGATTGATATTGTGATAAGTTATCAAAAAAGTAGTGATAGACTATATTTATTCATGGACTCAACGAGTCTGAATTTTCTTGGTCAGGCTGAATGGAAACGTAAAAAGCATCAACCGGAATATCATCGTCAGTGGTTTAAACTTTATACTTGAATCGATGCTAAAGCTCTGTAGATATGGGCTTTACAGTTCACAACGAATAATGTCAGTGATGTACGAGTACTTGGAACTTTACTTTCACAAAGCCCCTTTTAAGAACGAATTGATTCAGTCGATTGGTGCTTATGACACACAGCACTACAAACGAGTTATTTTAAATCGAGATGCATAGGCAATCATTCTACCAAGAAAGAATGCCAAGCCTTGGAAAGATCGGAAAGCGAGGTCTATAGAGCGGAATGAAATATTGGGAACAGTCAAACGCTTAGGAGATAAATTAACAACAAAGAATTTTTCTAGTCTGGTAAATGAGATTCATGCACGCGTAGCAGTACTCTACATAGTCATAGCATTAGATTGCCCCTATATCTAAATTGTATCTTAAATTTAGATCTTATAGGCTAGCTCTGTCTTTCAAAGCTTTATGCAACAAAGCCTAATTTAAATAGAAATAAATATGGTCATAGAACCTTTTGAGCTATCATAAATATGATCCATTCATTTCTGCAACAAATTACACGGCTCAATTTTTAATTGATACTGATAATAAATCATTCCACAATTTAAAAATATGATCACGATTAAATTTCTCTACAGATGATCTGGCATTTTGCTGTAATTGATGTAATTTCTCACGATCGAGTAATAAATTTGAGACTTGTTGAATATATGCTTCTTCATGATTGTTCTCAATTAAAATTCCATTCACACCATGAATAATCATATCAGATGGGCCATAATTAATATCAAAGGAAGTAACAGGGCAACCATTTGACAACGCTTCTAAAATTGCCATACAAAATCCTTCAGATGAACCAGCAAAAAGCATTAAATCTGCCTGTTGGAATACGCTATTCACATCTGTAGTAAAGCCTTGTATAAAGACATGATCCTCTAAACCACACTCTTGAATTGTATTTTTAATATTAATTTCATCAGCTCCGAAGCCATACAAACTTAACTTTGCTAATGGTACATTTAAGACAATTTGCTTAAACATTTTAACTAAAAGAGGTAAACGCTTTACCTGATCAAAACGAGCAACACAAACACAATGATATGCTTCTCGTGCTAACTTTTTATCTTCTTTATCTTGAATAAAATGTGGAATAACTCGAGTATTTTGATAATCACCGTATTTCTCAACAAAATCATTTTTTTGCTGATGTGTTAAAAATACCAATTGATCTAGTTTATTAAAATATTCGACATAGTGTTTATAATGCCCATTGAGTTTTGAATTTTTATCGTTTGGATCATTATAATGAGCAGCATGTATAATACCAAAAATCCGATGATTTTCTTTTTTGTTTTTTAGCAAATACTCTGAAAAAACAATCGCCCTATCTATAATAAAAATACAATCTTCATGATGATAATCTGAAAGAATATGAAATAAAAAATCCACTTCCTTTTCAAAAGTTGCTAATAAAATCCCATTATCATCAAAATAATGAATATGACTTAATTTTTTATCAATAAATATTTTATTCGCAACAATTTTTCCATTTATATCATATATAAACTCACTGATCACACATTTATTTTCATCCAAAATCTGGATCGAGCTTATTTTTTCTTGCTCATTATATTTTATTCTTTGATTCAACTTACCAGCATTAAACACATTAATATATGACAAAAATCCTTTTTGGTCTCTTATATAATACTTCGCTATTTTTTTATCTTTATAAACTTTAATATTTCCAGCTTCATTAACTTTTGCTTCTGTAACTGTATAAATTGCATCTTGGGAAATTTTAAAAGAATCTAGACAAAATATTCTTTTCTGTAAAATTGTATATAAGTTAATAAATTTAATATTATTTTTAATTTTTTGATCAAAAAATCCATCTTCAAATAAAGACTTGTAAATCAAGTGAATGTGTGGATCATAAGATAAAGTACAAATATGAACAAGATAGCCTTTCTCAGCAAAAAGAGCTGCACGTTTTAACAATGCAACCAATAAACCATTTTTTTTTGCTTTAATCTCAGTATAAAGCATAAATATTTTACAATTCATTAAATAACCGACTATATAAATTAAAAAAAATCAAGAAAAACTTAAATTAAAAAATTAATGATATATTTTTTTAATTTCCTTATCAATAAAATTATAAATTTAATTTTTTATTTTTAATTAAAAATTTCAACAATATAAATCATCCATATATAATAAAATATGTAAATATTCAAACATAGGAATTGTTATGTCAACTATCATTAATGATATCGAATTTTTCACTGATAATCTAAAATATATACGATCACATAAGCGTTCTACATTTTTTTGCACTCCCAATATTGCTGATACTTTTCAAAATTATAATATTTATACAGCACCTAAAATTTCTGGCTTAGGTCGATTAAAAGCGAATGAAAAAATTCAAATTGGTGATTTTTCAGTTATTGAGCAATACTCAATGTTTCTGAAAGGAAATTATTTATATTCTATGGGGGCTTTTTCTTCTGCAAATAGCCAAATGCCCGTTAATACAATTGTAGGAAGATATTCATCTATTGCTCATAATGTACAAAGAATGCATGGTAGCCATCCAACTTCAAGATTTACAACGTCTATGCTAACTTATAGTGCTTCGACACTTGCCTTTAATGACTATTTAGCTAATCAAAATACAGAAATCAAACACGTACCACATGGCTTACCAAATGGTTCCCCTATTATTATCGGAAATGATGTTTGGATTGGCCAAGATGTTACCTTTTCTACTTCAGGTGTTAGCGTTGGTGATGGCGCAATTATTGCTGCTGGTTCAGTAGTGACTAAAGATGTACCTCCCTACGCTATTGTTGGGGGTGTTCCTGCAAAAATTTTAAAATATAGATTCCCTGAAAAAACCATTGAAGCTTTGTTAGAGTTAAAATGGTGGCAATATGGTTTTGCTGATTTTAAAGGTGTCAATATGGATGATTCTATAGATATCTTTATAGATAAAATCAGAAATTTAAAAGAAAATAATCAACTCGAAATTTTTAAGCCGAAATGTCTAACACTCGCTATTCTTAAAAACTGTGAAAATTAACTCCTACTCCTAGATTTTATTTCTAATATGAGTTTTTGATAAAAAATGTAATCAATCTAAAATTTAATATCGTTATTTAATAAACACAAAAAAGAGGACTTAAAAGTCCTCTTTCTTGTTACTTATATCACAATTAAATTAAATGATTGCCTTGAAGCAATTCATCTAATAAATTCGCAGTCTTCGTTACACCCACCAAGGTCAAGAATGACTCTGATTGATATGTTGTCCCTGCCGCACCATCACGGTCAATGTTCAAGACGACATTACCGTCTACATCTTCCGTTAATGTAATTGCTTCACTTAAGGTTGTATCTGTACTGAGCAAATCACTTACATTGATCTTATCACCTTCAGACATATTGAAGTCATGCCAAGTATCATGACCATTGCCCCCCACATTATCATCAGATAATACGTTAAATATCACTGAATCAGCACCTGCCCCCATTGTGAAGCTATCATTAGCAACGCTAGTTGTAATGACATCATCATATTTTGAGCCAGTCATATTTTTACCGACATTAATCACTAATTCTGCTGACTGTGAAGTGCCATGGATAGAGTTTAAAATGTATTCAAACTTCTCGATTCCATAAGATTCACCTGATGCCTGATAACTATATGTACCATCTTCTGTGACAGTTAAAACACCATGTTGACCTTGTAATACTATTGAAGTATTTGCCGCATGTTCATATTGACCGTACTTATCAAAAGCTAATGTTTGCCCTTGAATTTTCAGACTCGCAATTTGGTTTTCATAGTAAATGTCATTTGCTAATAAATCACCTTTTGCAAGCACAAGATTAGATTCTTGCGCACTAAACCCATCTAGCGTTGTCACTGTTCCAGTTAAGTCGAGTTTAACATCGACCTGCCAAAGCACACTATTATCAACAATTACATCAATCTTATATTTACCTTCAGTTAATGAAGGTAAAGCTACAGTTTGCGCAATTTTGTCTGCCGAAGTATTAAGAATTTCTACAACTTCACCAGTCGTTATATTGGTTAAGCGAATCAGATACTGATCTGATTTTGCAGAAGTTGCGACTTGATCAAATGCATAAGCTAATTGCAAATCAAGAATCTGATTTTTCCCAACCGTAATTTCATGGCTGAATTCTTTAACACTTGAAGTGTTTGCAGTTCTCTCATCAACATGCCAACCAGTATAATCTTCGATATTATCTAAGCCAAATTTAGCATTATCTTGATCATCTTTCGCTTCTACAACATCAAGTTGAATATTTAAGGTGCCTGTAGCCAATTTACCAGTTACTGGATCTTTAATACTATATGAGAAGGTATCAATATCACCAAAATTTGCAGCAGTATTTTGATCTACAATGTATTGATATGTACCATCGGCATTAATATGCAATGTTCCATATTTACCTTGTATCGGCGTACCATCTACTGGTTGATCATTCACACTACGCATTTCAAAGCTTGCATAGTCACCGGTTGTTAGATCTCCTTGTAACTGTTGCTGAGTCGACGTTTGGGTATGGTCATATAAAGTGTCTTTATCTGCTTTTAATACAATGATTGGGAGTACAGCTAGTCCTGCAACTGAACTTAAAGTAACTGCTTTATAAGTACCTTCTGTAAATAATACATCTACATTTTCCTTAGATGCACCACCTCCAGTAACGGCAAGAATCAGATTATACCAATCTTCTTTCAGTGCATATAACTCCCAACTCTGATTAGTTTCGTTATATTTATAAATTGCCAAAGATACAGGAATAGTACCGATACCTATAGGTGCTCCGCCATCTGAAGAGAAACTAATTTCTCGCGTATGCCCTTCAGCAACATTGATGGTCATACCTTTTTCAATCGTAGCAACCTTAATATCTGCAATACCTAAGCCTGCACCTAATACGTTTATTTGCTCTACATTTTCCAACTTATTCGTTGGAGTAACAACTGATTGAACATCTAAAGTTAAATGCTGTACAACAGGATCTATCACCAAAGCTTCTTTGTTTAATGAAATATTCAAGTTAGCACTTGAGGTTTCACCTGTAACAGTGTCTTTCAATGTATAATTAAACTGCTCAACTGAACCGAATGGCGGTTTAGCACCTACATTTAAGGTATACGTATATTCACCGTTTGGCTCTATCGTTAAAGTACCATATTCACCTTGGATTACTGTCGGTTGCAACTGATCAATAGGATAGATTTCTGTACCCACAGTAATAGACTCAATAATGACATTTGGACCAAAAATGTCTTGTCCATTTTCTGAACCAATTGAGTCATTCTGATTATTAATATCTGTCAAAATATTTCCAGATACCGAACCAGATACTGCTGTTACTGTTGAGTAGTCATATACTTGATCATCTGTAATTTCTAAACCAGAACCCGAAAGTACGCCTACACCATTTATTTTAGCAAGGTAAACTTTATAGTTTCCTGGTTCATCAAGACGGATATCTCCAGTCTTTATATAACCAAGCAATGGAATTGTGAACCAATCTTTATGGTATTGAACTACATTCCAGTTCCCCCATTCATCTTCTTTCAATATCACTAGATCATGTGTTTCACCGATAGAAATACCACCACCATCAGCTTTTAAGGTCAAGTCTCGTACCTGATCATCACCAACACTGACATCAATATATGATCCAAATGCTAAAGCACTAACGTTTGCAACACCTCCCAGTCCGATAGTCGCCACACCAAAGCTCGTCGCTTTTTGACCTACTAAGCTTTCACCCTCTCCTAGTTGAACTCTTGTAGGCGTGATATCAAGTTTCAGTTGAACGTCATTATCTACTGCTAATAGATCTGAACTATCGCTGTCAGAATCCGAGTCGCTGTCTGAGTCACTATCGCTGTCTGAATCGCTATCGCTGTCTGAGTCACTATCGCTGTCAGAATCCGAGTCACTGTCTGAGTCGCTATCGCTGTCTGAGTCCGAATCGCTGTCTGAGTCGCTATCGCTGTCTGAGTCCGAATCGCTGTCTGAGTCGCTATCGCTGTCAGAATCCGAGTCACTGTCTGAGTCGCTATCGCTGTCAGAATCCGAGTCGCTGTCCGAATCCGAATCGCTGTCAGAGTCCGAATCGCTGTCAGAATCCGAGTCACTGTCTGAGTCACTGTCGCTGTCTGAATCCGAGTCGCTGTCTGAGTCACTGTCGCTGTCTGAGTCACTGTCGCTGTCAGAGTCCGAGTCACTGTCTGAGTCGCTATCACTGTCAGAGTCCGAATCGCTGTCAGAATCCGAGTCACTGTCTGAGTCGCTATCGCTGTCTGAGTCCGAATCACTGTCTGAGTCGCTATCGCTGTCAGAATCCGAGTCGCTGTCAGAGTCACTATCTGAGTCGCTATCGCTGTCTGAGTCCGAATCACTGTCTGAGTCGCTATCGCTGTCAGAGTCCGAATCGCTGTCTGAGTCACTATCGCTGTCAGAGTCCGAATCACTGTCTGAGTCGCTATCGCTGTCAGAATCCGAGTCACTGTCTGAGTCACTGTCGCTGTCCGAATCCGAGTCGCTGTCTGAGTCGCTATCGCTGTCTGAATCCGAGTCACTGTCAGAGTCCGAGTCGCTGTCTGAGTCCGAATCGCTGTCCGAATCCGAGTCGCTGTCTGAGTCACTGTCGCTGTCTGAGTCACTGTCGCTGTCAGAGTCCGAGTCACTGTCTGAGTCGCTATCACTGTCAGAGTCCGAATCGCTGTCAGAATCCGAATCACTGTCTGAGTCGCTATCGCTGTCAGAATCCGAGTCACTGTCTGAGTCGCTATCGCTGTCTGAGTCTGAATCGCTATCAGAATCCGAATCGCTGTCTGAGTCGCTATCGCTGTCAGAATCCGAGTCACTGTCTGAGTCGCTATCGCTGTCAGAGTCCGAATCACTGTCTGAATCGCTATCGCTGTCAGAGTCCGAATCGCTGTCTGAGTCCGAGTCGCTGTCTGAGTCGCTATCGCTGTCAGAATCCGAATCACTGTCTGAGTCGCTATCACTGTCTGAGTCACTATCGCTATCCGAATCCGAATCACTGTCTGAATCGCTATCGCTGTCAGAGTCCGAATCGCTGTCTGAGTCGCTATCGCTATCCGAATCCGAGTCACTGTCTGAGTCGCTATCACTGTCAGAGTCCGAATCGCTGTCTGAGTCCGAGTCGCTGTCAGAGTCCGAATCGCTGTCTGAGTCTGAATCGCTATCAGAGTCCGAATCGCTGTCTGAGTCCGAATCGCTGTCTGAGTCGCTATCACTGTCAGAGTCCGAATCGCTGTCAGAATCCGAGTCACTGTCTGAATCAGAATCGCTGTCAGAATCCGAGTCACTGTCTGAATCAGAATCGCTATCGCTGTCAGAATCCGAATCGCTGTCTGAGTCCGAATCGCTATCGCTGTCAGAATCCGAATCGCTGTCTGAGTCACTATCGCTGTCAGAATCCGAATCACTGTCTGAGTCTGAATCGCTATCAGAATCCGAATCGCTGTCTGAGTCGCTATCGCTGTCAGAATCCGAGTCGCTGTCTGAATCGCTATCGCTGTCTGAGTCACTATCGCTGTCAGAATCCGAGTCACTGTCTGAGTCGCTATCGCTGTCAGAGTCCGAATCACTGTCTGAATCGCTATCGCTGTCAGAGTCCGAATCGCTGTCTGAGTCTGAATCGCTATCAGAATCCGAGTCGCTGTCTGAGTCTGAATCGCTGTCTGAGTCGCTATCGCTATCCGAATCCGAGTCACTGTCTGAGTCGCTATCACTGTCAGAGTCCGAATCGCTGTCTGAGTCCGAGTCGCTGTCAGAGTCCGAATCGCTGTCTGAGTCTGAATCGCTATCAGAGTCCGAATCGCTGTCTGAGTCCGAATCGCTGTCTGAGTCGCTATCACTGTCAGAGTCCGAATCGCTGTCAGAATCCGAGTCACTGTCTGAATCAGAATCGCTGTCAGAATCCGAGTCACTGTCTGAATCAGAATCGCTATCGCTGTCAGAATCCGAATC
>NZ_JACANS010000001.1:0-91679 GCF_030329305.1 Acinetobacter sp. 251-1
CCACTTACCCAAGTTACGCCTTAAATTTGGATCAATTAGGGGCGCTTTGCATTTCAAATCTTTGTGCAACAAAGCCTCACACATATAAAAAAATAATATGAATTATTTTGCATAATAAAATGATCACGATGATCAGTGTTTAAAGCATGCATCAATAATAAATAATATGTACTGTATTTCTGAATAAAAAGATAGACTTTATAAATAAAATCATAAATTTAATTATTCAACTCAGCAGCGCTTTTGTGATTTAGTCTTCCTTGGAATCACTCAAAATCTTCTCAAATCTGTTATTTTTGCCAGTATAAATCTTATATTGTGATGAATATTCAATGATTAAATATATATCCCGATATTCAATACGAATATCAAACTCATCAGCACCATCGTCTAAGCCCGTGACTGTCCATGTCGTCCCCTTTGGAAAATCATTTAGCCATGCTGCATGATAAAAATCTGCCAATGAGTCAAAATTTAAATAACATTCAGGTTGAGCCTTAATTTTGTCTGCAAGTTGTTGAAACTTTTGCTTTTGCATCGCAATCAAATCAATCAACATAGCCTGTGACCTTTAAGTACTCAGCTTGAGCTGTTGCTTTTGTTTGACCTGTGTCCATTGCCACCATCCAAAGGCTGCCATTGCCACAAATGCCGCATATAAACCTGCAGTGAGAAATAAATCTTTGTGAATAAACATACCCACATAAATAATATCAACGAAAACCCATAAAACCCAAGTTGCAATATGTTTACGGCTAGTCCAATAAGTCGCTAACAAACTAAATGCGGCCAACTGTGAGTCCAACCAAGGCAAAGCGGCATCTGTAAAATGATGTAATGACCAGCCAAAAACAAAACCACCCACAGCAGCTAAAATCATTTGCCCTACAACCAACTTTATAGCGATGGGCTCAATACGAATCTCATGATCTTGTTGTTTACCTTTAAGCCATTGATAAAAACCGTAAAAATTCACCATAATAAACAAAAACTGTAAAATGGTTTCACCATACAGTTTATATTCGTAGAATAAATAGGCATATAAAATAAAGGCAAGAAAGTTAAACAGCCAACACCACATACTTCGTTTTATGGTCAATGCCACCCCGATGACACTAATGATCACGGAAAATATTTCTAATGGGGACATACGTGGGCTACCCTAAGGAAGAAGTGCTTATTATGAAAAAATACACTGTGAATGCAAGTCTAATTCGCAGGATTATGCATATTTATGCCGTAATTTATCTCCACATCCTTTGATGTCTATACACTTTTCTCAATTACGCTCGCCAACACATCTCACGCTACTATTTTCAATAACATCAACAGGCACTATAAGCGTAATCGTCACATTTTTGAATTTGACAGTTTTCTCATAACCCATTAAAACTTAAATCACACACCACACTCAACACTATAAAAGAGAGAATAATAATGTCAGTACAAGGAAAAGTGAGCCGTGAAATCCGTGGTCATATTTTTTTAATTGGACTCGACCGTACCACTAAACGCAATGCTTTCGACAGTTACATGATTGAAGATTTATCATTAGCATTGACGGAATATGAAAATAATCCTGAACTACGCTGTGCTGTGATTTTCGCACATGGTGACCATTTCACTGCTGGCTTAGATTTAGTCGAGTTACAACCTAAACTTGCTGACGGTGTATTCAATTTTCATCATGATATTGTCAATCCTTGGGGTACAGTCGGTCGGCAACGCAGTAAACCGTTAGTCACAGCGGTACAAGGTTACTGCTATACTGCAGGTATTGAACTTATGTTGAACTCGGACATTGTGGTTGCCAATGAAAATACCCGATTTACTCAAATTGAAGTACAACGTGGCATTTTACCCTTTGGAGGTGCAACAGTGCGTTTTGTACAGGCTGCAGGTTGGGCAAAAGCCATGAAATATATCCTGACAGGTGATTTATTCTATGCACAAACCGCTTATGAAATGAACTTAGTCACAGAAGTAGTCGAAGGCAATAACCAATTAATCCGTGCGATTGAACTGGCTGAACGGATCGCTCAAGCTGCCCCACTTGCAGTACAAGCAACGCTCAAATCGGCGCATCAAGCATTTCTACAAAGTCCCGAAGCAGCTTTTGCCAATCTACAAGAATTGCTCAGCCCATTACTTGGTTCACAAGACGCACAAGAAGGTGTGATGGCAATGTTACAACGTCGTGCTCCACAATTTAAAGGCAGATAATGTAAAGCTTTCATCTATGGATTTAATTAATTGTGTTTAAAAATAAAAATGCTTTCAAGATAGTGAAGTGCCTACTGTTGTAGCAAATGATGATTCTCATAATAAAGCCATCATGATGATGGCTTTAAATACTTAAATAAATTTCCCTTCACGTTCAGGTTGATACAGAACTTTTTCAATTTTGACTTTCATGGTGTGACCATCGGGTTGTGGCCATTCAATTTCCTGACCTTCAGCTAAGCCAATAATCGCAGCACCAATTGGGGCAAGAATATTGACTTGACCTTTATCCCCTTTAAAGTCATGTGGATACACCAAAGTAATTTCTGTTGCTTCTGTTGCAGGCGCAATTGTAATCAACACTTTGGCATTCATCGTCACAATATTGGCAGGAATATCCTGTGGTGCAACCACATCTGCACGTGCCAACTCATCTTCTAAATGTTCCATTGTGGGTGTTAATTTAGTTTGATGTTCAAGCATCGTTTCTAAACGATGTAAATCTTGTTCTGTAATTACAATCTTCGGTTGAGCCATGTACTTCACTTCCTTTAATTTATATGATGAACGAGCAACAGCAATAAAAATTTAATGTCTAACTTCCACTTATAACAGAAATTATGACAATTGAATAATCCACTCACTTTTTTAAAGCTATAAAAAAAGCCCCCTTGAGGGGGCTTTCTCAAGTCAATGCTTATTTTGCATAAACAGGGAATTTAGCGCATACAGCTTCAACTTTCGCTTTCACTGCATTAATTACTGCTTCATCACCTTTCGCATCTAAAATATCTGCGATCCAACCTGCAAGGTCACGTACTTCAGCTTCACCGAAACCACGAGTTGTGACAGCAGGAGTACCAATACGAATACCTGAAGTCACAAATGGAGAACGTGGGTCATTTGGTACAGAGTTTTTGTTCACTGTAATGTGAGCAGCACCCAACCATGCATCAGCATCTTTACCTGTAATGTCTTGTTTAATTAAAGACAATAGGAACAAGTGGTTTTTAGTACCACCAGATACAACGTCATAACCACGCTCAATTAGCACTTCAGCCATTGCTTGTGCGTTTTTCACAACTTGTTGTTGGTAAGCTTTGTACTCAGGAGCCATTGCTTCTTTAAAACAAATTGCTTTCGCAGCAACTGCATGAACTAAAGGACCACCTTGGTTACCAGGGAATACAGCAGATTGAAGTTTTTTCTCAATTTCTTCATTTGCTTTAGCAAGGATTAAACCTGAACGTGGACCACGTAAAGTTTTATGTGTCGTCGTTGTTGTGACATCAGCAATTTGCACTGGGCTTGGGTAAACACCCGCAGCAACAAGACCTGCAACGTGAGCCATATCTACGAATAAGTAAGCGCCAACTTTGTCCGCGATTTCACGGAAACGTTGCCAATCTACGATTTGGCTATAAGCAGAGAAACCAGCCACGATCATACGTGGTTTATGTTCTACAGCTAAACGTTCAACTTCTTCATAATCGATTTCACCAGTTTCTGGATTTAAACCGTATTGAATCGCATTATATGTTTTACCTGAGAAACTTACTTTTGCACCGTGCGTCAAGTGACCACCGTGAGCAAGACTCATCCCAAGAACTGTATCGCCTGGGTTAAGAAGTGCAAGGTAAACTGCTGAGTTTGCTTGAGAACCTGCATGCGGTTGAACGTTTGCATAGTCAGCACCAAAAAGCTCTTTAGCACGATCAATCGCCAATTGTTCGATCACGTCTACATATTCACAACCGCCATAATAGCGTTTGCCTGGGTAGCCTTCTGCATATTTGTTAGTGAGTTTTGAGCCTTGTGCTTCCATTACTGCTGGTGAGCAATAGTTTTCAGAAGCGATTAACTCAATATGCGCTTCTTGGCGAGCATCTTCATTCGAGATTGCTTGCGCTAATTCAGGGTCAAATTCAGCAATAGAGATATTGGCAAACATTAGCGAGGTCCTATGAAATGTAGGGCTTTTAAGCCGTGCTAAGATTGGCGCATATTGTAGCATGAAGTTTTTAAAGATTGAGAATGAACTTTACTCAGTTTTTCATAAAAACTTCTTTATATTGCAACAAAACTGTTTTATGAGGTCAAATTAATGCTTTGGATTTAAAGCTAAGTGCTTTCAAAGTTAAAAAATAAATGGAACTTATCTGTTGAACATTTAATCTAAGCTTTGAATATCAATATTTAAAAATACGCATTACTTAGTAGTGAACAGAATTTTGGGTTTTAAAGCACTAAATAAAATCCCCACAGCAATCAAAATCGCCCCTGTCCAAATATAAAATGTTAATGGCTCGTGCCACAACACATAGCCGAAAAATAAACTGAGAATTGGGATACTCATTACGGAAATGGATGCCACAAAAGTATCAACTTGACTCACAATCCAATTCCACAATGCAAATGCAGCACCTGTACCAACCACGGCAATATAAAGCAAGAGTGAATCATTCAATGGATTCAGCCATACTTTCGGATCAACAGTTTCAAATGTTAGAGATCCGATAAGCAACACCACCCCACCGAGCAACATTTGCCAAATCGTCAATTTGATTTTGTCATAATTCGCAAAATTCTTTTTAATATAAACAGTCGTCATTGCCCAGAAAAAGCCTGATAGAATCAAACACACTTGACCAAGCAATGCCATATTCAAATGTAAATGTTGCAACTGTGGCCAAAGAATTGCTGTTAATCCTAAAAAGCCGAAAAGCAAGCCGAGCATTTTTTGTGAGTTCAACCGTTCTTTTAAAATAAAGTGTGCCAATATTCCGACAAAAATAGGCATCGTAAATACCAAGACTGCTGACAGACCCGAATCAACGAATTGCATGGCAAAAGTTTGAGTTGCATAAAAACCAAAACACATCAAAAAACTTGAAATAATAAGTTTTTTCCACTCATTACGTTTAGGTAAGATGGATTTCTGTATCAGTTTCTGCGCGAGCATTAAAGTCAATGCCGCCAAAAGCAAACGAACTGAAATAAATAAAAATGGCGGGAAGATTTGCAAAACATGTTTAACAACGCCCCATAATGAGCCCCAAATCAAGCACAATACAGCAATTGCACTCACAACTTTGATATTCATTTGTCGCACTCATTAGATGGAAATTAGATGCAGTTTAAATAATAAATGACATCATGAATAATGTTATGTTTTAATGTATACATCATTTTTTTTGATGTGTGGTTTTTCTACTGTGCGTTCATGCAATAATCAAACTTAAGTGAGAAAGCATTGTTTGATGAATCAAGCGAAAATAAATAATTGAGGTATTACAATGAATATTGACATGGGTGATATTAAGTCCTTTGTGACTGTTGCAGAACTGAAAAGCATTTCTGCAGCTGCCAATAAGCTCAATTATTTACAGTCAAATATGACCGCTAAAATTAAAAAAATTGAAAATCACTATAAACGTCAGCTATTTATACGTAAACCTAAAGGCGTAGAATTAACTGAATCAGGTATTGATTTGTATCAGCAATATAAAAAAATGATGTTCACTTGGGAAGAAACTGAAAATAAGATTTACCAACAAGAAAAAAAATTGCGTTTTGGTACCAATACGAGTTTGGGTGGTATGCGTTTCTACCCTTCTTTTAAGCAACTTTGTGAAACTTATTTAGACATTTCAATCACAATGAAAACAGGCTCAACGGGTTTCATTGAAGACGAAGTTTTGTATGGAAATATCGATATTGCCTATGTTTTGGGGCACCCAAATCATAAAAGTCTGCATTATATTCATAAAGCTGAAGATGAACTCGTAGTCATTGGTAAAGATTTACATCGCTATCAAAACATCAATGATGCCTTACATAAGAAGAATATTTTATATACTTCATTAGATTGTTGTTATTGGTCAATGCTCGATAAATTATTTCAAGATTTTCAAATCGAACGCGGCGAACAAACCCATATCAATGATTATGAATCTCTTGTTAATTTTACGCAATTGGGTCTAGGGATTGCGATGGTGACCAAAACAGTTGCAAAGAAATATCACATTGAGCATTATCTTGAAATTCCTAAACCATATCGTGACATAGGCTTATACCTCATTGCACGCAATGATCATGTATTTACACCCATTGAGAAACAGTTTATTGGTTTGAATGATCAATTGTAAATAAGGAAATATCATGCACATCACAGGTTATGACTATATTTTTTATTCACCAGTAAGCTACAAAAAGTTTTTCAAACGTTTTCGCAAAAAAATTAAACAGCACCTTTGGTCAACCAATCTAGAAAGTTTTGATTATGATAAAAAAGAAGACAACATCATTGCTTATTTTCAAAAAGATTCGCTCATGGATCAATTCAGTGATGAACATGGCTATGCACTTAATACTGAAGGAGAAGGTCCATTTGCCATTTTCACCTCTAAACATCGAACACATGAAGTCCAAAGTTTTGTACGTGATTTAAAATCCACAGTGGATGGAGAAGAATTTAATGATGAATCTCGTATAACAACTGTATATATCTGTAGCAAAATTTATCGTTATACCCTCGTGCTACCAGCCGATATTGATACAGATCCATTCTCAAAGCTGATCCATGCATGTGCTTTCACATCTCTCAAGAAAAATAAGTAAGCATTTAATCGCAAAGCTAAATCATCCCTAGTAAGCAAAACAAATTTTCCATTTAAAAAATGAATATATTTTTAAATTGCCGTTTTGATAAGGAAAACAAGTGCATTAAAAAGTGCTATCATATCGCCCATATAATTTTTTTCGGTACACCCATGCGTGTACCAATATTCGTAAAAGTTAGGAATAGCAATGACTGATAATGCAACGATCTTGCAGCATGTACCAGTAGGCAAAAAAGTAGGTATCGCTTTCTCTGGTGGTCTAGATACTTCAGCTGCTTTATTGTGGATGAAACAAAAAGGCGCTGAACCTTATGCATATACTGCAAACTTAGGTCAACCTGATGAAGATGACTATGATGCAATCCCACGTAAAGCAGAAGCTTACGGTGCGGTAAAAGCTCGCTTGGTCGATTGCCGTTTACAACTTGCATTGGAAGGTATTGCTGCAATTCAATGTGGCGCATTCCATATCAGCACTGGTGGCGTTCCTTACTTCAACACAACTCCGCTTGGTCGTGCAGTCACAGGTACAATGCTTGTCACTGCCATGAAAGAAGATGACGTGAACATCTGGGGTGATGGTTCAACTTATAAAGGTAACGATATTGAACGTTTCTATCGTTATGGTTTATTGACTAATCCAGCACTTAAAATTTACAAACCATGGTTAGACCAACAGTTCATCGATGAGCTTGGTGGTCGTGCAGAAATGTCACAATTCTTGATCGACAATGGTTTTGATTACAAAATGTCAAAAGAAAAAGCATATTCAACTGACTCGAATATGTTAGGTGCAACACACGAAGCAAAAGATCTTGAATACTTAAATGCGGGTATCAAAATCGTTGATCCAATCATGGGCGTTGCATTCTGGAAAGAAGACGTAAAAATTGATGCTGAAGAAGTATCCATTACTTTTGAAGAAGGCTTCCCTGTTGCTTTAAATGGCAAACGTATCGAAGATCCTGTTGAATTGATCCTTGAAGCAAATCGCATTGGTGGTCGTCATGGTCTAGGTATGTCGGATCAAATCGAAAACCGCATCATCGAAGCGAAATCTCGTGGTATTTATGAAGCTCCAGGTATGGCACTGCTTCACATCGCTTATGAACGCCTTGTAACTGGTATTCACAACGAAGACACCATCGAACAATACCGCATTAACGGTTTACGTTTAGGTCGTTTATTGTACCAAGGTCGTTGGTTCGATTCTCAAGCGTTGATGCTTCGTGAAACTGCACAACGTTGGGTGGCTAAAGCAATTACAGGTACTGTAACTTTAGAACTTCGTCGCGGTAATGACTATACCATCATGAACACTGAATCTGAAAACTTGACCTATGAAGCTGAACGCTTAACTATGGAAAAAGGCGATTCAATGTTCACGCCTATGGATCGTATTGGTCAATTAACGATGCGTAACCTTGACATCACAGATACACGTGCAAAATTGGGTATCTATACAGGTGCAGGTTTATTGGCTGTCGGTACAGGTTCTGCTGTTCCTCAATTAAAAGACAAAAACAAATAATTTTGAATTTGTTTCGTGTCAAAAAACCGCTCAATGTTGAGCGGTTTTTTTATCAATCTTTATTTAAGATTCACTGACAGTTTGTTTTGTGTCTATGACTTGCTGAATTTTTTGTTGCTGTTTTTGAAATTCAATTTTTTCAGCTTGCTGTTGGCGGATACGATCATATTCCTTTTGATTTTCAGCATCATTTTTTGCAGCAAAAAATACCAGAGCAATCAGTGTGACTAGAATCAGAATACCTAAACTGAGAATAAATAAAAGTTTTGTATGACTTTTTTTAGCTGTGGGCACAGTTGAATTCATGCGTTCTCATTCCTCAAGCAAAAATCAGCATCATTTTGGTGATGCACTATAACAAAAATACTGTTCAATAGCAGGTTAAATCCGTTTCTCTGATGATTTGACCTTCTGTATAAGCGACAAACAAAACATAAATAATTCTTTTTACTATTTAATAATGATTATCATTTATGTATACTATATTGTAAATATACATATCTCCGTGTTGATTCAACATGAAAATTTTAGGCATTTGCTTTGTCTTTTTAGGTGCTTTTAGCATCTATAGCAGCCACTACAATCAAAACCTATTCGCTAAACCGCTACCTCCATTATTCAAATGGCTAGGTATGAGTGCATTAATGATCAGCTTAGTCTTACTGATCATTAGCTTACCGAAACTTGTTGCCTGTCTAATTTGGGTCATGTTGTTAATTACTGTTTGGTCTTTTGCTCCATTTTTAAGCTTATTTAAACGGAAATGATTGCCATGAAAACAAAAATACAACGCCCTATGCAGCCCGATTGGTGGACAAAAACGCTTGTTGGCGCATTTTTGGGGCTGAGTCTATCGATTGCCTTGGCAAGTTTGGTGCTAGTGATCGGACTTCATTTTTTAGCACAAGCCACAATTGCACAAATTGCAATGTGGTGTATCGCATGGTTTTGGTTACCGTTATTTTTTCTGAGTTACTTATGTCGAACAGGCAAACAGGCTCTACTATTTTTCAGTATCGCCAATGTAATTGCCTTTAGTTTACTTTTTGGATTAAGGGCTTAGTATGAAAATTCGTTCAGACCTTATGAAAATTGCCAAAAACTTGCATACATGGGTTGGTGTCAGTGCTGGCATTTTGCTGTTCATCTGCTTTTTTGCAGGGGGGCTAAGTATGTTTCAGCATCAAATTAGCCAATGGGCAACGCCTGAAAAACAGCAGCTTCCACACATTCAAGTGCATCAATATGGGCAGCTTATTCAACAGGTACAAGAAAAATACCCTGCAACAGCAAACAGTTTTACCCTCAACTTTAATTCGAATGAATATCATTTTGCTCCATTGTCATGGAGTGAAAAAAGTCGAGGTGAGGGTTTTAATACCGCACAAAACACGTGGCTTGCGAGTTTAAGTGAACAAGGAGAATTGATCGTACAACAAGAAAATCTTGCCAAAGCAGGTTGGTTAATTGAACAGTTACATGAAACAGCCGGTATCCCTGGCATGCTTGGACATCATGCTTTTGGGGTCTATGTCATGGGTATTGTTGCTGTTTTATACTTTTTGGCACTCATGTCAGGGTTAATCATTTTATTACCGACATTAATCAAAGATTATTTTGTCATTCGTCCTGGTAAAAACAAAAAGCGTTTTTGGTTAGACACACATAATGTTGTAGGCATTACCAGTTTACCCTTTCATATTCTCATCAGTGCATCTGTGATTGTATTTGCATTTCATGATTTATTCTATGATGCTTTGGGCGCGTTGGCACTCAAAGGCAAACCTGTTTTTAGCCCACCAGCCAAAGAAGTGATCCATATCTCTCATCATAAAATTGATATTCAGCAGATTTTGAACAAGATTCATCAAACTGCACCTGAGTATCGAGTGGATTACATTCAATTTAGCAATTTAGATCAACCACAAAAAGCGGCTGCACGTATTGCATTATATAGCCCCGATCAAATGTTACGCGGTGCATCACAAGACTTTATGCGCATGAATCCCTATGCAGTAGAAAAATTGGATGCTAGCGGCATCAATACCCAAAACGGCACCAGTGAAAAACTCGTTAATGCCATGTTTAGTTTACATTTCGGTAGTTTTGGTGGCTTTACAGTGCGTTGGCTGTACTTAATCTTAGGTATTGGTGGTGCATTTTTGTTTTATTCAGGAAATATGTTGTGGGTCGAAACGCGTGCACGCAAACAAAAACGTGCGCAAGACCCTATTCCAACTCAGCGTAAAGATGTGGTATTTCTCGCAAATTTAACTATCGGAACATGCTTAGGCTGTATTTTAGCCATTGTTGCAACGCTGATGCTCAGTCGTATCATTTTCCAATATGTTGTGTTAAATAGCAGCAATCACTTTTTTATGTATGGTTATTATCTGATTTTTTTGGCTTGTATTGTATTTACATTTATCAAAGGGTATGCCAAAGCATTACCCATCTTGTTGATGACGATTGCAATGTGTTTAATGTTGATGCCATTGACCAGTTTAATCGGGACCTATATCCCGAGTAGTGGGATTTCTGTCTACGGCGGTACAACGTTTTGGATTGATTTTGTTGCATTGGTGGCAGCATGGGCATTTTTCAGATTTTATCAACAAGCAAAAGATCGCCAACAGAATACCGAACAAGGTTCTTTATGGGCTGTAACGAGTCAAAAGTGACATTATAATAATGTCATTGAAGGATAAATAAAAAAGAGAGCATGTTCCTATGCTCTCTTTTTTGTCATGGAACACTTATTTTTCCTCTAGAACAGATTCAAAAGCTTTTAAACGTTTATGAATCGACAATAGCTCAATGATGGTTTTCCATGAACTAATCAAATATTGAAATGATTCTCGTACCTTATCAAATACATTACCAATTTGATTTAATAAACCTAAAGTCATGGTTCCCGCTGCAATTGATGGAAATAACACCACCAAACTAAACAAAATATCAAGCTGCGCATACCACGTGCTCACCATATTAAAATAAGCATAATGAAAATATAAACGAAAATAGTTTTTACGCACGTTTTGGAACAATTCCTTTAAAGTCGCAGGTTGTGCACGGTCTGCATAGTCTTCACCATAGACCAATTCTTTACGATAGGCTGCCTCTACTTTTTGATTATTAAACTCTAAGCCAGGTAATTTCACCCCAACTACCATTAATAAAAATGTACCGAAAACTGCCCAACCGATTGCGGCCCAAACGAGCGAATATTTAATTTCACCAATCACAGGCAATACAGGAACATGTTTAGAAAGTTCAATTAATACAGGTAAAAATGCAATTAAAATCATAATTGCTTTAATAAAACTTACGCCTAACGACTCTAAAGTTGTGGCAAAACGCATGGTATCTTCTTGTACACGCTGTGATGCACCTTCTACATGACGCAACTTCTCCCAATGTGCTGTGTAATATTCATTCATTGCTGTACGCCAACGAAAAATATAATGACTGACAAAAAACGAATTCATCACAGCAACAGTAACAGCGACCATGGCAATCATTAAGAAGGTTAATGTCCCCATATATAAGTCTTGAATATTGCCCCCGCCACTACTGAGCATCTTTTGAATCAAATCCCAAAATGGGCCATACCAAGCATTGATCGCAACAGAAACTTGCACTCCAAACCAAACATTAAACAAGATAAACGCAGAACCCCATACTGACCACGCTTGCCATTGATTATTCGACTTCCATTTCCAAAACCCTGCAAATAGCGCAGTTGAAACAAAGAACCAAAGATAAAACCAAAGGAACTGTGCTGACCAAAAACGTGTCACACTAATGGGTAATTCTGTAGTCGCATACGCTTGCGGAAAACCAATCAACTCCCCCCAAGATTTACCACCGCTATACCACAACACTAAATTAATGATGAACCAAATGAGCAATGAATTAAAAAACCATTTGGGATTTGGAAAAAAAGATTTAAACATTGATACTTGATATCCTTAATATTTTTTCTAAGTGACCTGATATTAATCCTAAAAACTTAATTAAGAATAAGAAATCAAAATAATTTTTATGTATTTTAGTAACTTGCCATGTAGTTTAAAGATCAAAAAGATATTTTTAAAAAGACTTTCTCGTTGTGCAACACATTTTATCCATTGGTCTGATTAAAAGTGTCAGCTCAATCTGCTATGTTCAATGTATAACAATGATCGAGTGAAAAGAGGGAAATTACATGTCAAAACAAATTTTAATGTTGGTCGGTGACTATGTCGAAGATTATGAAACTATGGTGCCTTTCCAATTTTTGACTGGCTTAGGCTATACCGTGCATACTGTTTGTCCTGAAAAAAAATCAGGTGATACTGTCGCAACAGCCATTCATGATTTTGAAGGCGAACAAACCTATAGTGAAAAGCGTGGGCACAATTTTGCACTCAATTTTGATTTTTCAGCAGTCAATACTGCTCACTATGTCGGTTTAGTGATTCCGGGTGGTCGAGCACCTGAGTACTTACGCATGAATGCACGTATCCTTGAAATCGTTCGTGAGTTTGATACAGCACAAAAACCTATTGCTGCAGTTTGTCATGGCGCTCAGATCTTAGCTGCTGCGGATGTACTAAAAGGTCGTTTGTGCTCTGCTTATCCTGCCTGTGCAGCAGAAGTTAAACTTGCAGGTGGTCAATATGCGGAGATAGCTGTAACTGAAGCGGTGACTGATGGACATTTAATCACTGCACCTGCATGGCCTGCACATCCTGCATGGATGGCACAGTTTATTAAAGCATTGGGCGCAACTATACAACTTTAATATTACACCAATACTATATTTTGAGTCATCGCTAGACTTACAATTTCATGCCAAAAATCCGCTATTATTTTTTTAAATTTACGGTATTTATATAAGAATAAATAATAGCAAAAGGAAAAAATACATGAAGAAAATACTGAGCTTATGTACCGCTGCTTTTTTAATTTCATTAAGCGCATGCGCCGTACATACACCTGCAGGCAGCGTTGTTGTTGACCCAGATGGACATTATCATGACCGCGATCATGGCGATTTTTGCCCGCCTGGACAAGCAAAAAAAGGACGTTGCTAAATCTAAAGCCTCTATACATAGAGGCTTTTTTATTATATTTATGCAAATTATTTTATTGCCAACGGGGCGATTTTGGCAGAAATTGCCACCGTATATTTAAACTTGGCGTGGATAATGTATACATCTGTATATTAATGATGAAAAAATAGAGATTTTTTGCATGTCCACTTCACTTGACGGTTTACACTTCCCACTTGATCCTGAATCTCAAAAAGCCAGTACCTCTTCACTCGGAAAAGAAATTATTGCCGAAGCTTTGTCATTGATCGATCAAGAGAGTGCTCAAAAAGTTTTAAACGAAAAAAATTGGCGTAAAAATTATCCTCGCCATTTTAAAGCATTGGTGACACAAGGTATTGCTTCAATCAATGCACCGATTACCATTGCCAAACAAGGTTTAGCCAAAGCACATCATCGTTTTGAATTTTATCGTGATGGGCAGTCTTATGCACTCAAAGATTTCATGGCTGTGCCCAAAATCCAGCCTTTGCATACTGTGCGTTTACAAGGACAAAGTACTGCCGCACCTGAATGGTATGTGCCTTATCGTGGGAAAAAATTACAGGGACAAGCACTGCTTGAGCAAATTCAAACTTGGGAAAATAATGGTATTGTTGAACCAAGCCATGCCAAGGCTTTGCGTAATGTTATTGCTCATCCTGAATGGTTTGATTTATCTGATCGTACCATGGTGTTGTTTGGTGCTGCATCTGAAGCAGGACCACTCACTTGGTTGGCAAAATGGAAAACTAATATCATTGCAATTGATTTACCCAATGCTAAGGTTTGGCAAAAAATTCTCAACACCATCCAACAAGGGAATGCCACTTTATATGCACCAAGCACTGAGTCATTGGCTGAAAATTTATCCATAGATGAACTTAAAAATAAGCTCGGTGTAAACTTATTGACGCAAACACCTGAAATCGCGCAATGGTTAGCACAAAATCCCAATACTTTAGATTTGGCTGCTATCGCCTATCTTGATGGTGAAAAGCATGTCCGTGTTTCCATGGCAATGGACAGCATTATGAGCTATGTCAGTGCACAAAAACCTGACAGTTCATTGATGTATATGTGTACGCCTACAGATGTCTACGCTGTACCCAAAGAAGTGATTCAAGCAGCGACTGAAAAATATCAGTCACGCTCTTCAGCTGAAAAATGGCTGAGTAAAGGGATTGCCGCAGTATCCATGAAGCAATTATTTAAAGCGAATCATCAACAATTAATCAACTCTGACAATGGTCAATCTTATGGCGTCGCAGACTGTTTAGTGGTAGAACAAGGCCCAAACTATGCCTTGGCAAAACGTATTCAACAATGGCGAGCAACACTCGCACGTCATCACGGACAACGCGTTAGTATTAATATTGCCCCCTCAACCACAACAGCTTCAGTCACCAAGAATCCCTTGCTCAAAGCGGCATTTAACGGGGCAAGTTTATTTGATGTAGAAGCATTTTCACCCGAAACAACCAATGCCATCATGGCAGCATTGTGGATTCATGATTTAAAAAATCCTGAAGCAGTCGCAAATCCTGACACATTCATTGCTCACCCTTTAGAATTGATTATGGATGGTGCAAATCATGGTGGTTTATGGCGAGTTGCCTATTTAGCACGTACTGCCCTGCCATTTGCAGCGATTTATGGTTTTGCCCATGATAAGTTGCCGTTCAAAAAGCACTTTGGCAAGGAAAACAAATAATTCATAAGACACAAAAAACGCTGCAATTGCAGCGTTTTTTTATTTTTAATTTAAAGATCAAAAAACTTTTAATAACAACCAATACAATGCACCAGATAAACAAATCGTTGCAGGTAATGTAAAAATCCACGCTGACAAAATTGTTTTCACTGTATTAAAGTTCAAACCTGATTTATTTGCCACCATTGTACCTGCAACCGCAGAGTTCAAGACGTGTGTAGTTGATACAGGCATACCAAAACCATCTGCAGCAGCAATCGTTGACATTGCAACAAGTTCAGCAGACATCCCTTGACCATAGGTCATATGGTGTTTACCAATACGCTCACCTACAGTCACGACAATACGCTTCCAACCCACCATTGTGCCTAGACCTAAGGCAAGCGCAACAGCAACTTTCACCCAAGTTGGAATATATTGTAAGAACGAATCTAAGTTACTACGATATTCTTTAACAGTTTTTGCTTGGGCTGCATCCATTTTTGGCAATTGTTCAGCTTTATCCAAACGTTTAAATGCAGTTGTACTCAAGTACATGTCATTACGTAAAGATGAAACTTCAGCTTCAGGAATATCTTTTAAATCACCAAACTTGCCAACACGCTCACCTAAATGATCGGTCAAACTTGCCAAAGCAGGTACGACTTCAGGCGTAATTTCTTTGGTTTGAATATATTTGGTAATGGTATTACGCGCTTGCTCATCTGGAATATCTGAATGCTGTGCATAAATTGCAGTCGCAGTTTGTTCAGACAACTGTGAGAAAGATTGTAAATGTTGCTGATCTAAATTTTTATTCAAAGAATAAGCCAATGGCACCAAACCGATCAAAATCAACATGATCAAGCCCATACCTTTTTGCCCATCATTTGAACCATGTGCAAAACTCACACCTGTACAAGTGAAAATCAAAATCGCACGAATTAATGGTGGTGGTGGTTTATTACCTTCAGGTGGTTGAAATAACTCAAGTTGTTTCTTAAAAATCTTTTTAACGATCAAGAAAACAACTGCTGCAAAAGCAAAACCAATCAATGGAGAGAATAAAAGTGCTTTACCGACTTTCATGACTTGATCCATGTCTACACCGCTTGCACCACTAGAAGAATGCAAAATGTAGTTCATGATCCCCACACCGAGAATAGAACCAATCAAAGTGTGTGAACTTGATGCAGGAATGCCTAAGAACCATGTTCCTAAATTCCACATGATTGCAGCAATCAGCATCGCAAAGACCATGGCAAAACCTGCGCCACTGCCAACATTCATAATCAATTCAACAGGCAATAATGCAATGATCCCATAGGCTACGGCACCACTTGCTACCATTACCCCAAGGAAATTACAGAAACCCGCCCACATCACTGCCACAGGTGCAGGAAGTGCGTTGGTATAAATCACTGTTGCAACGGCATTGGCTGTGTCATGAAAACCATTGACAAACTCAAACCCCAATGCAATGAACAAAGCTGTTGCAAGCAGTACAACAGAATATAAGCTCAAAGGTGGCACATGTGCCAAATCAGCAGAAAGCTGAACACCGATATAAATAAGTGTTGAAATAATAAGCGTTAAAAACACCGGCATAAAAAACTTGGGTGTCGGAACATGAACATTCGTCGATTTACTTGAATGCGACGATTGTGATGAATCTGAAACGGGAGGTAAATTAGAATTCATGCAGACGTTTTAAGCGGATGATAGAATGCGCTTATTGTTCAATTAAATTGTGACAATTATATGACAAATAGCTGTCATATAAAGCAACATTTCTGCCTAATTATCAGATAATAAATGGGCTAAGAATATCTGTATTTGATACTTAATCATAAAAAATCAAACAATTACCATGCTTTAAACCTGCAATTTATATTCATTTAAATATTTCAACAATTTGAAATATTTGTAATATTTGCCATAAAAAATGTCATAATTTTATTTTTGCAAACTAAGCATAGCGACCTATCATGACATTTCGATGAAATTTCAAACAAAAAAGCGTCCCAATTCTCCACAAAATCAATAAAAAATATTTTCCATCGCCAAGTGGCATGAATAGCAATAAAACTGATGTGAATTCTGCTAACATATATGCCGATTTTATATTCCATCGGATTGGGTTATTTATGTCCACGCTTACCACCTTAAAAGAGCTACTTGCTCAACGGATTCTGATTATTGATGGTGCAATGGGTACCATGATTCAGCGTCATAAACTTGAAGAAGCCGACTATCGTGGTGAGCGTTTTGCCGACTGGGCATCGGATTTAAAAGGCAACAATGACCTTTTGGTCTTAACTCAACCACAAATCATTCAAGGCATTCATGAAGCCTATTTGGATGCTGGCGCAGACATCATTGAAACCAACAGTTTCAATGGCACACGTGTTTCGATGTCTGACTATCATATGGAAGATTTGGTTACAGAGATCAACCGTGAAGCAGCACGCATTGCAAAAGCCGCTTGTGAAAAATACTCAACCCCTGAAAAGCCGCGTTTTGTTGCAGGGGTGCTTGGGCCGACTTCACGCACTTGCTCTATTTCACCGAATGTAAACGACCCTGCGTTTCGTAATATTACCTTTGATGAATTAAAAATAAATTATATTGAAGCTGCACATGCCCTCATTGAAGGCGGTGCGGACATTCTGCTGATTGAGACTGTATTCGATACCTTAAACTGTAAAGCAGCAATTTTTGCAGTCAAAGAAGTCTTTAAACAAATCGGCTATGAATTGCCATTGATGATTTCAGGTACGATTACCGATGCCTCTGGCCGTACATTGACAGGTCAAACCGCTGAAGCATTCTGGAACTCTGTACGTCACGGCGACTTGTTATCTATTGGTTTCAACTGTGCCTTAGGTGCAGATGCCATGCGTCCACACGTCAAAACCATTGCAGATGTTGCCGATACCTTTGTTTCTGCACATCCAAACGCTGGCTTACCGAATGCCTTTGGTGGTTATGATGAAACGCCTGAACAAACCGCTGCCTTTATTAAAGAGTTTGCTGAAAGTGGTTTAATTAATATTACAGGCGGCTGTTGTGGCACCACGCCCGATCATATTCGTGCCATTGCCAATGCAGTCAAAGACATTGCACCACGCAGCGTGCCTGAAACTAAACCTGCTTGCCGTTTAAGTGGTTTAGAAGCTTTCAACATTACCGAAGATTCGCTGTTTGTGAATGTCGGTGAACGTACCAACGTCACAGGATCTAAAAAATTCTTACGCCTAATCCGTGAAGAAAACTTTGCCGAAGCTTTAGATGTTGCACAGCAACAAGTTGAAGCTGGCGCGCAGATTATCGACATCAACATGGATGAAGGGATGCTCGACTCGCAAGGTGCGATGGTACATTTCTTAAATCTAGTAGCGTCTGAGCCTGAAATTTCACGTGTGCCAATCATGATCGACTCATCTAAATGGGACATCATTGAAGCAGGTTTGAAATGCGTACAAGGTAAAGCGGTTGTTAACTCGATCTCACTCAAAGAGGGTTATGACGAGTTTGTGCATAAAGCACGCCTATGCCGTCAGTATGGCGCTGCCGTGATTGTCATGGCCTTTGATGAACAAGGTCAGGCAGATACTGCCGCACGTAAAAAAGAAATCTGCAAGCGTTCTTATGATGTGTTGGTTAATGAAGTGGGCTTCCCTGCTGAAGACATCATTTTTGACCCGAACGTGTTTGCTGTTGCAACAGGGATTGAAGAACACAACAACTATGCTGTGGACTTTATTGAAGCGACAGGTTGGATCAAGCAAAACTTGCCGCATGCGATGATTTCAGGTGGTGTGTCGAACGTATCCTTCTCATTCCGAGGCAACGAGCCAGTCCGTGAAGCGATTCACTCGGTCTTCCTCTACCATGCCATTAAGCAAGGCATGACCATGGGGATCGTAAACGCAGGTCAAATGGCGATTTATGATGATATTGACGCTGAACTAAAAGCAGCAGTTGAAGATGTGATCTTGAACCAAAACCAAGGTGAAAGCCATCAAGAAGCAACAGAAAAGCTGCTTGAAGTGGCTGAGAAATACCGCGGTCAAGGCGCAGCGCAAAAACAAGTTGAAAACTTGGAATGGCGTGAACTTCCAGTTGAGAAACGTCTTGAACATGCCCTCGTTAAAGGCATCACCACTTTCATTGATGAAGATACTGAAGAAGCACGCCTGAAAGCTAAACGTCCACTCGATGTGATTGAAGGTCCGCTGATGGACGGCATGAACGTGGTTGGTGACTTGTTCGGTTCAGGCAAAATGTTCCTGCCGCAAGTGGTGAAATCTGCACGTGTCATGAAACAGGCTGTAGCTTGGCTGAACCCGTTCATTGAAGCGGAAAAAACAGCTGGCCAATCTAAGGGTAAAGTCCTGATGGCAACCGTGAAAGGTGACGTACATGACATCGGTAAAAATATTGTAGGCGTAGTTCTTGGTTGTAATGGTTATGACATTGTCGACCTTGGCGTGATGGTGCCTGCGGAGAAAATTCTGCAAACTGCGATTGATGAGAAAGTTGATATCATCGGCTTGTCCGGTCTGATCACACCGTCTTTGGATGAAATGGTCTTTGTTGCCAAAGAGATGCAACGTAAAGGCTTTAATGTTCCACTCATGATTGGTGGTGCAACGACTTCTAAAGCACATACAGCTGTAAAAATTGACCCGCAATATTCAAATGATGCAGTGATTTATGTTGCTGATGCTTCTCGTGCCGTAGGTGTAGCAACCACACTACTTTCTAAAGAAATGAAGCCGAAGTTTGTAGCAGAAACCCGTGCTGAATATGAAAAAGTGCGTGAACGTATTGCCAACAAACAGCCGAAAGCCGCTAAGCTGTCTTATGCAGAATCGATTGAAAATGGTTTGAAAATTGACTTTGCAGCGAATAAACCTGCGAAGCCAAACTTTATTGGTACGCAAACGCTGACCAATTATCCATTGGAAACTTTGGTGGAATACTTTGACTGGACACCGTTCTTTATCTCTTGGAGCTTGGCGGGTAAATTCCCTGCAATTCTAAAAGATGAAGTGGTCGGTGAAGCAGCAACTGACTTGTACAACCAAGCACAAGACATGTTAAAAGACATCATCGATAACAAACGTTTTGATGCACGTGCTGTCTTTGGTATTTACCCTGCCAACCGTTCTGCTGCAGATTCTGTTGAAGTTTATACAGAAGATGGGCAAGCCGTGACGCATACTTTCCATCATTTGCGTCAACAATCAGATAAGGTTACAGGTAAACCAAACTTGTCATTGGCTGACTTTGTTGCGCCTAAAGGTGTTGCGGAAGATTACTTGGGCGGTTTCACGGTATCCATCTTTGGCGCAGAAGAAATGGCGAATGAGTACAAAGCCAAAGGCGATGACTACTCTGCAATTTTGGCGCAATCATTAGGTGACCGTTTTGCCGAAGCATTTGCGGAGCATTTGCATGAGCGCATCCGTAAAGAGTTCTGGGGCAACCAAGCATCTGAAACTTTAAGCAATGAAGAATTGATTAAAGAGAAGTATGTGGGAATCCGTCCTGCACCGGGCTACCCTGCTTGCCCTGAGCATTCTGAAAAAGCGCCATTGTTTGACTGGCTCGGTTCGACTGACAAGATTGGTACGCAATTGACCACTAGCTTTGCAATGTGGCCACCTTCATCTGTCAGCGGTTTCTACTATGCACACCCTGAAAGCCAGTACTTTAACGTGGGCAAAATTGCAGGCGATCAGCTAGAAGATTATGCAAAGCGTAAAGGTTGGACGTTGGATGAGGCGAAACGTTGGTTAGCGCCGAATTTGGATGATTCGGTTTCTTGAGTTTTTTAAATCTCCCCTAACCCTTCTTTGAAAAAGAGGGAAATGTCATGTGATTTAATGAATTACGTGACAGCTCCTCCCTTTTTAAAGGGAGGTTGGGAGGGATTAAATTGATTTAATAATACGCCTTGAATTCTCTGATAAAACAATCATATAGATATGAAATATAGTCTAGTAGAAATTAACTTATGCTTATATACAAATACCGTGGTGGAGCTTTTGAAAGAGATTTAAACTCTCCGTTTTTATTAGCACACATCACTGCCCCTTCACCACAAAGAAAGGGAACATCATTGGATTTAATGTCTGTATGAGTTTCGCAATGAAGTCCCTCTCCTGAGCAAATTTTAAAGCAGTGCTTTAAAATTTGCTCAGGAGAGGGAAACGTACTTTTAATAAAAAACATCAAAGTACCCCATTCCCCAACAACACTTCCAACCCTTTTACTTTCCCCATATATTTCAAACGTTCCTTTTCCCACTTTATTTGTTCTTTTAACGCCACCACATCCGCATCAATCACCTTATACACATCTTTCACCTGTATATTTTTTGGCTTCGGCTTTTCACTCCAGTGAAAACGATCGGTAATATCATCGATCTGACTCGCTAAACGCTGACTTTGTGCATCCAATGCCATTTTATAAAACTTCAAATGCTCATCCGTCAAAGCCTTTGGACTTTTCCCTTGATTGATTTCAAGCTGTAATTGTAGCTTTAATAAATAGAACAAATCTTGTTGTTCATAAGCTTGATTCACCACTTGCTGAAGCTCTGTCTTTTCTAACTTCTTAACTTCATCAGGTTCACGGTCAGGATGAATCATCGCCGTAATTTTTAAATACACCGTTTTTAAAGATTGCTCCGCCAACTTCTCAGCTTGCTCACGTTTTTGTTGTAAGCGCTTCCGTTGATGCTCTTCACGTTCACGCTGAAACTTTTCATTGTCCCAATCTTCAAATTGATTAAAGTCATATTCTACATTTTCAAAGTTTGAATACTGATTTTCGTTTTCTACGACTTGTTCATTTTCAAAAATTGACTTTTTCTTTGCTTTCTTCGACTTATTATATAAGTGATCTTGCTGATAAAATATGTGAACTTCTACAACTTTTTGCAGTTGTGCTGTATTTAAATACGATGATTTTTTTAGTCGCTTGGCAAGTTGAGTAAGTTTGTGATCGAGTTGTTCTAAATCAGCTTTTGAAAAGTCTTGCTGTTGTAAATGTGCCCACAATTGCTCAAGTTGCTTGAATAAAATCGTATGTAAATCACGATAAATCGGGACTAATTTTTGCTGCAAATAACTCTGGATTTCACTTTGTGCATTTTGCCAAAGCTTTAAATCTTGCTTTTGTTGTTCAATCCGTTCAATCAATTGATTTAGTTTTTTGTGCTGCGGATGAAATTCAGCTTGAGGCTGTTGAGTCACTTTAATATCAAAAGACATGGCTAATCAGGTCGCAACAATCAAAAAATATAGCCATGATAAAATAAAATTCCAATAAAGATCATTCTTTTCTAGCTTGATCTTAATTACAGCTACACATCCTCTTTATTTTTCTAAATATCCAGATGGATATAAGCCATGTTTCAGCCAATAGAAAAGCCATCGTAATGAATGCAACATAGATTTTATTATTCATACCAATGCGGTCACATCAACATCTTAATTTTATTTAAATTTTAATTACTTCCACTCAACTTTATGTCTACTGTCAGGCATAAAGTATGAGCGGAAATATTACATAAATTATTCTAAAACAACGCGTGCATTCACAGGCTGTATAGGACGATTGTTTGGATGGCTTAACAGTTTATTAAATTCGTCAAACTGTGCCTCAGATGCAGATTGAATATCTTTTAATACAATCCAACGCACCCCTTCTGTACATGGTGGTGTCGTTAAAGAGCCATTAAAACGGTAATAATCTAGTTTTTTAGGCAAAAAACTTGCGGCTGTTTCAGTTCCTTCTAAGTTAAGCATTTGCCCTGCTTGCTTCGGTAAATTTTTCCACGTGTGCGCTAAACTTGCATTCTCTTGCCCTTTTTGATACATCACTGCAACCACTGCTAGCTCACCCTGTGCACTGGCATGAACCAAATGCATTTCCATTGGATAACTCACACCATTGATTTTATTTTCACTAGGACTATGTAAATGGAATTGTTTTAAAACAAATTCTTGACCATCTAAAGTCAAACTATTTCCTGCATTAAAATCGACCTGAACAGTATGTCCATTATTTACGATCGATTTTGCACTTGTCGTGTAGTTAAAAGTTAAAGGTTCAAGTTTAGCTGATGTGGTATTTTTAATATCAATTGGCGACTGATTTAAACCTGAACAAGCATGATACTTTTCACTTAAACTCGCCCATTTTTCAGGTGCATTGTTTGTATCATATCCCCAGTCATTTCCTTGACCTGCATAGAGCATCGTTGTCGACAAAGAAAAAATACATAGACCAAATAATACTTTTTTCACAGAAACCTCTTATTTTAAAGTTATAAAGAATATCGATCTTAATCAGTTGCTAAGACACATATTTATTTTTAATAATATTCAATACTTAACCTTCTAAATCGATAGCATCATTGATTTAAAATTTCAAAATAAAATATAAAAACATTAAATAATGAAGAGTTAATTGTATCAATGGTTAAAATTATCATTTTCCAGCCTTTTATGAGCATACAATTACTAAGATATTCACATAATATTTTTTTAAAAAGTTAAGCTATTTTTATCATAAATATAGTACGCATCGTTCTATAGAAAATCCGTTTTTTCTTATAAAAATGCACTATAATCAGTACACATCGCTTCAGGGCGGGGTGCAATTCCCCACCGGTGGTAATTTAAATATGTTCTTTAGAACGTATTTATTCAGCCCACGAGCCTATTATTTCTCATAAAATGATAGGCAGATTTGGTCAAAGCCAAAGCCGACGGTATAGTCCGGATGAAAGAAGACGACGTCACTTTTGAACAGATTCGATTCACTCAGATCTGTTTTGTAACGCCACTATTTTCACATGTCCTGAAATGTTCAACCGTATTTTATTTTTACGAGAGCGTTTCAATGTCTAGTTTAATCCAACCCGAAATTTTCTTTTCAGCACTTTCTCCTGCTGAGCAACGTATAGAACAAGCTTTAGAAGATATGCGTCAAGGCAAACCTGTCTTGGTCATGGACGATTTTGATCGTGAAAATGAAGCAGATTTGATTGTTGCAGCCGAAACATTAAATGTTGAAACCATGGCACGTATGATCCGTGATGGTTCTGGGATTGTCTGTCTGACACTCACTTCTGAACTTGCCGACCATTTAGCATTAGCCCCTATGGTTCAGGACAATTCAAGTCATTTTAAAACTGCATTTACAGTCACCATTGAGGCAGCTGAAGGCGTGACTACAGGCGTTTCAGCCAAAGATCGCGTAACAACCATTCAAGCCGCTATCAAAGATGGTGCTGTAGCCAGTGATTTAAATCGTCCCGGACATGTGTTTCCTTTACGTGGTCGTGATGGTGGTGTGCTTACACGTCGTGGACATACAGAAGGTTCTATTGATTTAGCACGTATGGCAGGCTTAAAACCTGCGGGCGTATTGTGTGAAGTCACCAATCCTGATGGTACGATGGCTTCAGGTATCCAAGTTTTAGCATATGCACAAACCCATCATTTAACACTCATTACCATTGATGAAATTGCACAATATCGTTTAGCGCATGGTGTTTAATTTAGACCATAAAATCTAAAATTCATATTAAGCCAGTTTAAGCATGAGAATTTGATTAGCATTCTCATGCTTTTTTAATTCAGTATATAAAATAAGAAAATTAAATAAAAAATCAATAAGCCATTATTTTTTATACTCTTTTTTAGTTAGTATAATTGTTAAAATTTAAGCATAATTCTAAAAAAATATTAAGCTTATTTAAACAATATAAATAATAGGATAATAAATATGTTAAGTAGCCTTTCTGAATTGGATCAAAATCAACTTGTCTTCATACAACGTACCTATACGATTTTATTTGGCTCATTACTCATCATGACCATCATTGGCATTTTTTCATATCATGTTTTACCGCCGATGCTTCAGTTTCCTGTCATGATACTCGACTTTTTAATTTGGGTTGCATGCGGCTGGTTTGGTTGGCGAAATCCAATCAAAGCAGTATTTCCCATATTTCTAGTCATTACAGGTTTAGCAATGGGACAAATTGCCCATTTATATAGCCCAAATTTATTTTTAAGTGCTGCGTTAACGACATTAGCAATTTTTGCAGGTGTCAGTACTTATGTATTTTTTAGCAAACGTGATTTCTCATTTTTGGCAGCGAGTCTGAATATTGGTTTTTGGATTTTACTGGTTGGGGGAATCTTAACGTTATTTTTCCATATCAGCATCTTATCTTTATTTTTAGGATTCTTTGGCTCAGCAGTCTTTATTGGATGGATCTTATATGACACCAGTCAAATTCTAATTCGCGCTGAACAATTTGGTTATGATGCACGTTTCGGAGCATTTGATTTATTTATGGATATCATTGGCTTATTCAGCTATATACGCAGCCTATTTAGCTATTTTGATGATTAATTTTTAATGCTTTTTATTTATTTACTTCAAAACCAAATTGAATAAATGCCATATAACGCAACTGCAATCAAAATTGCACCACAGCCCAGTAAAATTTTAGAGTAAAGCTTAGACTTAGATAATGCATTAAAACCTAAATAAACCACCGATAAAGTCGCAAAATCTAAGATAATCCACGTTAAAGTCAACACAACTAAGCTCTGATCTAAGGTGGATGTCACATGCGTAAATTGAGGGAAAAAAGATGCAAAGAAAATAATATCTTTAGGATTGGAAATTCCCACAAGAAAACCTTGTTGAAAACCCCCTTGTACTTGGCGCGAAATCTCTTGGTCTTGCTGGCTTTGGCTTAATACCTCTCGTACGATTTGTATGCCCAAATAAGCAATATATAAGCAACCCAAAATTTTGATCAAATTAAACCAATGACTGGCAATATTAAAAAAGCCTTTTAAAATCAAAACAGAAATTGCGATAAGTAACAAAGAAGCTGAATTTGTTCCCACAATCGTATGTAATGCTTTTTAATACCCACCTTTTAAACCTGCACTTGCCACCAAAAGCATCACAGGTCCAGGCGTTGCAATCATGATCACCACAGCGATACAATACAAAATATAGGCTGAAAAATCCAAGACTTATCCAAATAATAACTGATGATTCATTAAATTATAAAGAATGTAATTCTTCATCCTCTTCCATGATTTTCAATAAATTATGGCGAATACCATCTGCACGCAACCATGCCAAATCATAACTCGCCGTTGCCAATGCCAAAACACGGCGTTCAAACTCATCCCATAAAGGTTTGACTTGTTTAGCCCCAATACCTAAGCCACTTTCATCTGCAAGTGAACGATTTTTTTCACAAATTTTTAATGCATGGTAAAGTTTACGCCCTTTTGAAGCTCCATCTAACACACGGACACGTTTACTTAAAATAAAACCTTCAACATGTTGTAGCTGAGCAAAAGGCAACATCGGGACTAAAATTTGATCAAGTTGTGCATCCAAACGCTTCCAAACAGCCAAACGCTGTTCTGCGGTATAGGTATTCCATTGGATCACTTCATGATTAAAACGGCGACAACCACGACAAACCGAATCACCAAAAACCGTTGAACAGCGTCCTGCACACGGGGTTAATGTTGGGATTCGACTTTTATTACTCAAAATATTTTCCTCATTTAAAACCATATTTTTGCTATGGCTTTCTCGCAAATTTTCAAAATTCAGGCTAGAATACGCACCTAAATTTTTTCATATCTTAATACATTTGGAGTATTCCATGAACGCTACTGTAGAACAGCTTGCACCTGTAGAACAGCAAGCGACCACTGGTTGGGTTGTTGCAGCACTTTATCAATTCAAAGAAGTTCAAGATCCTGCCGATCTTCAACAACGTCTTTTAGACTTGGTAAAAACCATCAACTTATGCGGTACTCTAATTGTTGCAGGTGAAGGAATCAACGGTACTGTTGCAGGTGATCGTCAAGCAATTGATGTTATTCATCAATTTCTTTTAGACAATGGTTTTAATGCTATGGAATACAAAGAATCTCATAGTGATGATAAACCATTCCGTAAAATGAAAATTAAACTCAAAAAAGAAATCGTAACTTTGGGCGTAGAAGTGAAACCACGTGACTTGGTTGGACATTATCTCGATCCAAAAGAGTGGAATGAACTCATTGCACGTGATGATGTGATCTTAGTTGATACACGTAATGACTATGAATATAAGGCAGGCACATTCAAAGGTGCAGTTGATCCTAAAACTGAAACTTTCCGTGAATTTCCTGACTACGTTAAAAAAGAATTAGCGCAACACAAAGATAAAAAAATTGCCATGTTCTGTACAGGTGGTATTCGCTGTGAAAAATCAACTTCTCTATTGCTTCAAGAAGGTTTCAACGAGGTTTATCATCTTAAAGGTGGTATTTTAAAATACCTAGAAGAAACCCCTGCTGAAGAAAGTATGTGGGAAGGTGAATGCTTCGTTTTTGATGGTCGTACTGCAGTTACACATGGCGTTGAAGAAGGCACCAATATTAAATGTCATGCTTGCGGTTGGCCGTTAACCCCAGAAGAAGTTGCTTTACCAAGTTATGAACACGGCGTATCTTGTGTGTACTGTATTGACAAAACTTCTGAAAAACAAAAAGAAGGTTTCCGTATGCGCCAATCACAAATCGTGGCAGCAAAACGTAAACGCTTATAATCTAAGATTTTTATCCAATTTGTAAAAAAACCGCATATTTAATGCGGTTTTTTTACATTTACATGACACATTTTATAGAACGCATAAAGTATTCATACATGAAATATGTGCTTCAGGAGAGCAGATTACAAAATTGATTGCTAATATCAAATTTATTCAATCCATTGTTTAAAAGTGATTAAGTAGATACTGAAAAGCTGTATTACAAATGATAAGGAAATTCATATGATGAATAAAAACGCTTACCTTCCATCTCATCGCATACATTACCCTTATTCACAGACTGTTCCCATAATTACGAGCCAAAACATAAAAACTGAACTTGAACAAGAGTCACATCTATTTATTATTTGCTTAGGTATGATGATCGGAGCAATACTGTCATTGTTTATCGGCTATCATCTAAATACAACTTGGATAAATCTCTTTTTATTAATGAGTTTTCCTGTTGCACTCACCTACTGTTTACGTAAAATTTATATTCACACACTGATTCATTACCAAGACTAATTTTTAAGATATAACACTTTACAAAGATATACGCCGCATCACTTTACGAAGTGAATTACACGCAATACTATAAAATATCCACTTCGTTAGTGATGCGATAAAATGACTGAATGGATTATTTCCATCATGGAGCAATTGAGCTATTTCGGCATTGCTCTACTTATGTTTTTAGACAATGTTTTCCCACCTATTCCATCTGAAATTATTATGCCTTCTGCAGGACTCGCTGCCTCTCAAGGCAAACTGATTCTGACAGGCGTAATCATTGCAGGAAGTCTTGGCTCTTTACTTGCTGCTGCATTGCTGTACTGGCTCGGACACAAAATCTCACAACAAACCTTATTTAAATGGGTCGATCGTTACGGCAAATATCTTTTTATTAAGTCAACCGATGTGGAAAAATCTTTGGATTGGTTTGAACAATATGGACATCGTATTGTATTTTTTGGTCGTATGATTCCTGCGGTACGTTCACTGATCAGCATCCCTGCGGGTATGAGTGGCATGCCATTTTGGAAATTTATGCTGTATAGCGGATTAGGAACCGTGATTTGGACAACCTTTTTAGCTTGTGTCGGTTTTTATTTCGGTGAAAATCAAGCCTTGATGCAGCAAATCTTTCATCAAGTGAGCTATTTTATTATGGCAATCGTGATTGTCGTCATCCTTTGGATCCTCTATCGTAGACATCAACGTAAGACTCGACATCAATCTCAAAGATAAATCCAATTTAAAACTGTTACACTGTAAGCTATTGCTTTGATTTATATTTAGGAATAAGAATGCAGCATTATTATCTTCATTTTGCCAAAGTCTATGCTGTTGCATTAATTGTATTAATGTTGATTCTTATTTTTATTTTCCCACTCGGCTATATTTCTCTCTTTCCAACCTTGGTCATAGCAGCATTCATCAATGCACATTATTATTTTAAACGTGAACAACGCTTAGCTTCATCTGATGAAAAAATCCAACTGATTTGGGGACTTAGTGCGGTTGCAATTGTCATTGGTAGTTTTTTCACGTTCTTTTTAGTCTTAATGAACCCTCAAGCAGAACAAATTTTAAAATCTGCAGATCAAGCAGGTCTAGCACTCTCTGCTGTTATTATGCTCTGTATGGTGGCAGTACATGCTGCGGTATTTTTTACAGTGTATACCATTTCGGCAAAATTATTTTTAAAGACGACTCACTAAAAGTTATTTGCAATCAAAAAAGAATAAAAAACTTATTCTCATAACATATATTTCAATTAACCCTTAAAACTAAACAATACACCAAACAATAAAAAAGCACCGATTAAAGGTGCTTTCTCATCAAACTTAAACTTATTGATCTGAATGGAACATCAAATAAATTTCATTTAAATTATCAGGAATTTCTTCTGCAATTTCATCCATGAGCTGACCATTGCGACGGAAAGATTCCATTTGCGGGTCTTCATCATCCACACCACTAAAGACCATCATCGGCAGGGTTAAATCAACCACTTGCTCTTCATACTCAGGGCTAAACCATGCTTCTTCATTGAGGAACATTGCATCGACAAAACCCACAGACCAATCACCTAAGCTTGACTCAACATCTGCTTCTTCAATTTCAAAAGGAAATTCCACTCCTTCTTCATTAGATAATTTTTGACGAATATCATCTAACCATGTCTTAATTTGCGCAATGATTTCTTTTGGTGCTTTGCTTTGGTTTCCTTCAAACAGCTCGTCTAACCAACGATCAAATTGTGGACCAACCGCAATTGCACATAAAAAACCATGAGTCGCTGCGAAATCTAGACCGTACTCGTTTTGGTCGCCATCTAAATAGTCACTTAACAGGTCTAAATCTAAAGCACTCATCTTGTTTCCAATTGATTTGAATCAGTGTAAAAGCATAGCATTTTTTAGCGCTATGCCCAATCTGTTTTAAGCATCGTCATCATCAAAATCGTCGTCGTCATCAAAATCATAATCAAAATCTTTTAATTCGCGATCTAAACGGCGTTGAGCAAGTAAATCATCGATTAAACGACGTTTTTCTAATGATTCTTTGGCGCTAATTTTGCTTGATGACTCATCAAAACTAACATCATCATCACCGTAGTTATCATCTAGTTCAAAATCTGTAGAAGACACTAAAACTACCTCATAATGAAAAAATGTGAATGGGTCTAGGCGCTATTTATCTTTGTTATGAAATCTTGTCAAGTTTTATTTATTTTTTTTACATTTTTAGGCCAATTTGGGCTTTTTTTGTGCCGAAATTTATGGCATGGTATAATCCACCCTACGTCCTTCTATTTGATGACTCATTTTGAGCACTTGTAGATAGAAGATACGTTGTAGGGTTGAACTTGAAAACAACAAATTCATCCCCATTTTAAGTCACAGAAACCAATTTTACTGATTTTATCAGAGCCTATTTATTCTGATGAAATACCCAAATTATTGCCATAAAAATGGTTATGGACTGTGCTGAATACAGTTTTCACTACCACAGATTTCAACGAGAAGAGAGTAAAGATGAGCGACATGCATTCCCCTACTTCACAAGTAGCGGCTCTGATTAGCCGAGGCAAAGAACAAGGTTACTTAACCTATGCTGAGGTTAACGATCATCTCCCAGACTCAATTACCGAAAGCGAACAGATTGAAGACATTATCCAAATGCTTCAAGACGTCGGTATCCCTGTGCATGAACGTGCACCTGAAACTGACGATGCCATGTTCGAAGGCAACAGCGAAGCAGCAGATGAAGTGGCTGAAGAAGAAGCAGCCGCTGTTCTTGCTTCTGTAGAAAATGAACCTGGTCGTACCACTGACCCTGTCCGTATGTATATGCGTGAAATGGGTACCGTTGAACTTTTGACCCGTGAAGGCGAAATCAGCATTGCAAAACGTATCGAAGAAGGCATCCGTGATGTTCTACATTCAATTGCGTATTGGCCAAATGCTGTGGAAGTGGTTTTACAAGAATACAAAGATTATGAAGCGGGTGAACGCCGTTTAGCGGACATTTTATCAGGTTATCTTGACCCTGAAACTGACGAAGAAATTCCTGAAGTTTTGGAAGATGAAGCTGAAGATCTTGATGACGAAGAAGAATCTTCTAGCAAACCAACCAAAGATGTAAAGTTGGATGACGACGACGAGGAAGAAGAAGCCGAAGGTGATGACGATTCTGAAGGCGAATCTGGCCCTGACCCTGAAATTGCCAAAGCGCGTTTTGAAGAATTACAAGCTGTCTGGAATACTGCAAAAGAATCTATTGCAAAATCAGGACGTAACAGTGCTGAAAGTAAAGAAGCAATGGAAGCTCTTGCAACTGTATTTATGATGTTTAAATTTACACCACGTTTATTTGACATCATTTCTGAAATGATTCGTGGTACACATGAACAAATTCGTACCTCTGAACGTGAAATTATGCGTTATGCAGTACGTCGTGGTCGTATGGATCGTACGCAATTCCGTACCTCTTTCCCAGGTCAAGAGTCAAACTTTGCTTGGTTAGATGAGCAAATTGCTAAAGCACCTGCTGAACTTAAAAATTATTTAGAAAAAGTTCGTCCTGATGTATTGGCATTCCAACAAAAGATTGCAGACATCGAAAACGACTTAGGTTTAGATGTTAAAGGCATCAAAGACATTTCTAAACGTATGGCAATTGGTGAAGCCAAAGCGCGTCGTGCGAAAAAAGAAATGGTTGAAGCCAACTTACGTTTGGTTATTTCAATTGCGAAAAAATACACCAACCGTGGCTTACAATTCCTTGACTTGATTCAAGAAGGTAACATTGGCTTGATGAAAGCGGTAGACAAGTTTGAATATCGCCGTGGTTATAAATTTTCGACTTATGCAACTTGGTGGATTCGTCAAGCGATTACCCGTTCGATTGCCGATCAAGCACGTACGATCCGTATTCCTGTGCATATGATTGAAACCATTAACAAGATCAACCGTGTATCTCGTCAATTACTGCAAGAAATGGGACGTGAACCAACACCTGAAGAATTGGGCGAACGTCTAGAAATGGACGAAGTTAAAGTTCGTAAAGTGTTGAAAATTGCGAAAGAACCAATTTCAATGGAAACCCCAATCGGTGATGATGAAGATTCGCATTTGGGTGATTTTATTGAAGATGGCAACATCACCTCACCTGTTGATGCCGCAACTTCAGAAGGTCTGAAAGAAGCGACTCGTGAAGTACTTGAAAACTTAACTGAACGTGAAGCGAAAGTCTTGAAAATGCGTTTTGGTATCGACATGCCAACTGACCATACCTTGGAAGAAGTGGGTAAACAGTTTGACGTTACACGTGAGCGTATTCGTCAGATTGAAGCGAAAGCGTTACGTAAATTACGTCACCCTTCTCGTTCGGAACATTTACGTTCATTCCTTGAAAATGACTAAAATCTACTACTCTTTATGGAGACTTGAAAATTTATTATTCACCTCCATTAAGTAGTTAATTGCAACACAACGCCTGCTCTCTTGCAGGCGTTTGAAATTAGGGGACACTCATGTCAATGTTAGACCGTACACCTTCTCGCGAACTTCGTGAAGATCTTTGGGTATTTCCAATGGATTATCCAATCAAATTGATTGGTGATGCTGGCGAAGAATTGCGTGGTGCTGTTGTTGAAATTTTAGTTAAACATTTCCCTGAATTTGATGAAGCCACTTTAAAAGTACAACCATCACGTACAGGTAAATATCATTCAATTACCGCACAATTACGCTTTGATGAACTCGAACAAGTCCATCAACTCTATGCAGATTTAGCAGCTTGCTCATTAATTAAAACTGCACTGTAAGCATTCAATTAGAAACGGAAAAATCAGAGTCTGAGTACTCTGATTTTTTTCATCATATTTTTAAACAACTGACTGTACCTATCCTGTTAAGATACTGTTATTTTAATTTTTCTTAGTCAATTTTAAATTAACGTTTTAAAATGAGCCTTTACGGCTTATCCCGTGATATTGCCTTCTTGCATAAAAAATTCAAGTCTACATACTTTAGAATAGAATGTTTACTTTAAAAATGCTGGATCATACTGTCTTCATCTTACGAATCATGAAAATCAAATAATTATTTTGAATATTTATGTACCATCAATGATTAATTTGTAATAAATAATACTTAAAGCCTGCGAAACATTCTAATATAAGAGAAAATTAAAGTTTCTTATCGACACGTGTTATGAATCTATCTGATGGTTTACCAAATTTAATCATTCGTGAATTTAAACAACTCACAGACTATGCAACACGCTTTCAGGAAATGAAAGCCCTCACCGAACAACGTGATGAAAATACACCTGATGAATTGTGGATTTTACAGCATCCTGATGTTTTAACTCAGGGACAAGCTGGAAAACCAGAACATATTCTTGTGCATACAGATATTCCTGTAGTGCAATCAGATCGTGGCGGTCAAGTCACTTGGCATGGTCCAGGTCAAATGGTGATCTATTTTATGTTTGATCTAAATCGCTTAAAATGGAATGTTCGCACTTTGGTAAGCTATGCAGAAAATTTGATGATTGATCTGCTCAAAAAATACAATATCGAAGCCTATGCAAAACCCGATGCACCCGGTGTATATGTGAATGAGCGAAAAATTGGCTCTTTAGGCTTTAAAATACGTAAAGGTCGCAGTTATCATGGTTTAGCACTCAATATCGACTGCAATCTTGATGGTTTTCATACCATTAACCCTTGCGGTTATGCTGGTTTAGAAATGGTTCGCATCTGTGACCTTGTAGAAAATTATCCAAAATTCAAACAACTAGCAGAAGATGTTAGTACTTATTTAAAAGAAAGTGGCTTTTTTAATGACGTTAAAGTCATTTCACAATAAAGCACTTCCCTTTTCACTTAAAACAAATTAGAGTAATTACTCTAAAATATAATACTAACTCAAATGAAGGGATAAGCGAGTGATTTCAAGTAAATCTGTAAAACCCGCTTTAGAACAAGCCTATGTCAAGCTCATGATGGATGTGATTGGCAGAGGTTTGGTCATGGCGAGTCAAGTCGATGATGAAATTAGACATGAAGTATCTAAGTTCCCTGTCGATTTTGTACTTTCAATGAAAGTGTTCCCTAATGGAGCTGCTTTTATTGCCAAAGTCAATGCACAGCATAATTTAGAACTCGTTACGTCTTTGCAAGGTAAACCTGATCTAACCATTACGTTTAAACATCTGCATCATGCATTTTTGGTATTTTCATTTCAGGAAAGTACTGCCCAGGCTTTTGCTAATGACCGTATGATTGCAGATGGTGATTTGTCATATGCAATTCGTTTAGTCCGTTGTTTAAATAAAATGGAAGCCTTAATTTTACCAAAATTGGTGGCAGAACTTGCAGTCAAAGAATACCCACATGAATTAAGCTTAAAAGAAAAATTATCTGGCGCAGCAAATATTTACCTTAAAGTTGCCCAATCTTATTTAAAAAGGAGTGCATAACACATGGCTGCTAAACCGTATTACGAATTTTTTTGTCCTGTAAAAGTCATTGCTGGTCATGCTGCACTTGAACATATTCCTTATGAATTATCATCACTTGGCGCAAAACGTCCAATGATCATTACAGATAAAGGGGTACGTACCAATAAGCTACTTGAACCAATTGAAGCAGCATTTATCTCTACAGATGTCGAAATTGGCTTTATTTTTGATGATGTCCCACCAGATTCAAGCTTAGAAACGGTGCGTGCAGTTGCACAAGCATATCGTACGCACAATTGTGATGCGATTATTGCTGTGGGTGGCGGTTCAGTGATTGACACGGCTAAAGCATCTAATATTTTGGTGACTGAAGGTGGTGATGACCTGACTAAATATTCAGGTGCGCATAATCTACCACGACCACTGAAACCTTTTTTTGTGATTCCAACCACCTCAGGTACGGGTTCTGAAGTCACGATGGTTGCTGTCGTTTCTGACAATCAAAAACATGTCAAAATGGCATTTGCATCAAACTATTTAATGCCACATGCTGCAATTTTAGACCCCCGCATGACTCAGACCTTGCCACCGCATTTAACAGCGATGACCGCAATGGATGCCATGACGCATGCTGTTGAAGCATATACCTGTATGGCAGCAAATCCGATTTCAGATGCATATGCGACTGCTGCAATTAAAAAAGTCAGTGCAAACTTATTTAATGTCTTAGACAACCCAAGTGATGCAGAAGGTCGTTTAGAACTTGCACAGGCATCAACGATGGCAGGCATTGCATTTTCAAACTCAATGGTTGGCTTAGTGCATTCATTAGGTCATGCGCTTGGTGCGGTTGCACATCTGCCGCATGGTTTATGCATGAACCTGTTTTTACCTTATGTACTTGAATATAATAAAGAAGTAAATGGCGATAAAATCGCTGATTTATTATTACCGCTTGCAGGTGCAGATATTTATGCACAAACCCCTGCTAATCAACGTGCTGAAAAAGCGATTGCTGTGTTAAATACGATGCGTGATCGTATCTATACTTTGACCAAATTACCACGCACTTTGAGTGAAACAGGTAAAGTCTCCAAAGAGCAATTGGATGAAGTAGCAGATAAAGCACTTAATGATGGTTCTATCATTTACAACCCGAAAGAAGCAACATTTAAAGATTTGAAATCTATTTTAGAAAAAGCTTGGTAATTGTTGAAAAATAAGCCAATATACCATTGAAATAAGCCTAATGTTTTCGAACATTGGGCTTTTCATTTGTCGTGCATAAATTTAGCTTATTTTTCATACAAATTGGCATATTTTCTGCTAAAAACATGCTTAAAGTTACTGACAAAAGTTTGCAATTGGAGTAGATTGGCGCACTTTTGTTTTATTTGTAGGGGGGATCGTTCGTCTCAAACGATCCTTAGATATATGACTGATCCTTGATCAACGATAAGAGGATAACGCCGTTGACAATTAACTCTGGGACTCAATCGGCAGCTAAACTGCAAAAAACGCTGGGCTTCTGGCACATCATTATTATTGGTTTGGCTTACATTCAACCAATGACACTTTTTGATACATTTGGTTTAGTATCAGAAGAAAGTCACTTTCATGTTCCCACTTCATATATCATTGCTTTAATTGCAATTTTATTTACTTCCATTAGTTATGGTCACATGATCCGTCGATATCCATCTTCGGGTTCTGCTTATACCTATGCGCAAAAATCGATTCATCCAAACGTCGGCTTTATGGTCGGTTGGTCATCTTGGTTAGATTATTTACTCTCGCCAATGGTGAACATCATTCTTGCCGTGATTTATTTGGAAGCGTTATTTCCTGAAGTGAATCACTGGGTGTGGGTTATCGGATTAACTGCTGCGATGACTGCCGTCAATTTACGTGGTGCTAAATTTGTTGCTAACTTCAACAGTTTGATTGTATTTGTACAATTAGGCGTGATTGCGTACTTTACGTGGATGGTTTATCAACTACTTGAAAGTGGTGTCAATGCGGATGGTACATTGGTCAATGCAAAATATCAGTTGTGGAGCTTAGAACCATTTTGGAATGAGTTAACTAGTCTTGGTGCACTCATTACGGGCGCAACTTTACTGTGCTTCTCTTTTACAGGTTTTGACTCTCTCAGTTCACTTGCAGAAGAAACCAAAGATACTGAAAAAACTTTGCCACGTGCGATCTTTATGACTGCACTATTTGCTGGAGTTATTTTCATTATCAGTACGTACTTTATGCAAATTTATTTCCCGAACGACCCGAAAACATACTTCGAAGATGTTGCCGCAACTCAGCCTGATATTTTACAAGCTGTTGGTGGCGTCGCGTTTAAAACAGTCGTTCTGTATTTTGCAATTGTCACGGTTATGGCTTCAGGGATCTCAGCACATGCGGGTGTATCACGTTTAATGTATGTGATGGGCCGTGATGGCGTGATTAACAAAAAAATCTTTGGTCATATCAGTCCAAAAAATTTTACACCGTCATACAATATTTTAATTGTTGGTGCTGTTGCATTAACTGCAGGCTTCATGGATCTTGATATTGTCATTTCAATGATCAGCTTCGGTGCTTTAACTGCATTTACCTTCGTGAACTTATCTGTCATTTCTCGTTATGCACTACGTGACGGTCGTACCAAATCATTCAAAGATATTCTTAGTTTTGTGATTATTCCACTTTTAGGTTTTATCAGTATCTTTGCAATGTGGCTCGAAATCGAAGAAACTGCATTAAAATTTGGTTTATGGTGGGCAATGTTCGGTATCTTGTATTTAGGTTATAAAACCAAAGGTTTCCGCTACCCTGCACCACAACATAATGAACACGAATAATTTTAAATTGACTGTTCATCCATAACAAAAGGCGCATGATGCGCCTTTTGTTTTGTCAAAAATCAAAGTGATCAAGCTACAAATTTATCTGTAATCTGTTGAATACGTTTTGCATATACTTTAGCAGTCTCTAAATCACCACTTGGAATTTCATCCACGCTTGCATCTGCAGGTGATTGCACCAATAAGCCGACTGAACCACCTAAATTATTTACGTCTTGTCGAGTCGCTGCTTTGGTATTTGCAGGTAATAATCCTAAACTTACCCAGATTCCACCATGTTGAGAAGCGAGTGTTTGTAAATAAATCAAAGTGACTTGCTTGTCCCCATTAAAACTTGCACTGTTGGTAAAACCGCCAAAAACTTTATCTTTCCAAACGCTTGTAAACCAACGTTTAGATGATGCATCCGCAAATTTTTTAAATTGCCAAGGTACGCCACCCATGTAAGTCGGTGCACCAAATACAATTGCATCTGCTGCATCTAGCACTGCCCAATCAGCTTCAGTAACATCCCCTTCCTGATTAACAGCAACTAAGGTTGCATCAACTTCTTTCGCAAAAGTTTCAGCAATCACTTTGGTATGACCATAACCAGAATAATAAACCACAGCTATTCTAGACATAAAAAACCTCTTATTAATGTTTTGAAAGTTTCGTGTTATTCAACATTGACCTTTAATCTAACTAAAAATTTAATTTGTTAAATCTTATTGTCTTCATTGAACACATATTCATGTGATGGATTTATGATATACTTTTGAAATCTAGTATCAATTAGTTACCACTAGGTAACTGGTCATTTTAAGCAAAATTATTTGTCAATAATTGTGAATAAAAGGCGATTTAACATGACAAATCATTGTAATTTCGATGTTTTTCAACCGCTTTGCCCTGCTCGTGCTTTTTTTGAAAAATTTGCAGATAAATGGGTATTGCTCATTATTTATCGTTTATATCAAAACGCTCTACACTTCAATGAATTAAAAAAGAGTCTTGAAGGTATTTCTCCTAAAGTACTTTCTCAAAAGTTAAAAATTTTGGAAAGAGATGGTTTTATTTCAAGAACTATTCACGAAAACAATATCATCCGTGTTGAATATGCACTGACAAACTTAGGGATTGAATTTACTCAAACTGCTCTTTCATTTAAAACTTGGGCAGAAGAAAATGTGCAACATGTTCTTATTGCACAACAACAGTTTGATATTACACAATCTAAATAAACGCGACATGTTTATTGCCATTTGAAATAAAAAATAATGCGAAAGTACAGTTAAATTTATGAACTCAATATGTCCTGATCGGTTAATCACTTTTTAACAGTACCAATTAAATGCAGTAAAAAGCCCTGAACTTTCAGGGCTTTAATATTTTTGAACTAACGTTTTGGTAAAGGGATAAACTGGGAATCATTTTGTTGGAATTGACGCTCGCCTACTTTTACATTCAGGTCTAATGTTTCTTGTCCACGAATCACTTCAACTTTAATTTCAGAATTAGGTGCTTGCAAAGCTACATAATTAATTAAATGTGATGTTGATGTAATTTCCTCATCATTGACTTTAACAATACGGTCACCAATTTTTAAACCTGCATTTGCAGCAGGACCATTCTTCAACACATCAGCCACTACAACGCCTGTTTGACGTGGCGCTAATACATCAGCCTGTGTTGGTGGAACTAAGCTAATTCCCAACCACCCACGAATGACACGACCATCTTTCAAAATTGAGTTTAAAATCTGTTGGCAAATTTTTGCAGGGATAGCAAAACCAATTCCCAATGAACCACCCGACTGTGAAAAAATAGCGGTATTCACCCCGATTAAATTACCTGAAACATCAATTAATGCTCCACCAGAATTACCGGGATTAATTGCAGCATCTGTTTGAATAAAGTCTTCGTAAGTATTAATCCCTAAGTCAGAACGACCTGTCGCCGAGATAATGCCTTGTGTAACAGTTTGCCCAACGCCAAAAGGATTACCTATCGCAAGAACAACATCACCGACTTCATTACCACTGAGTTTAAATGGCAATACTGGCAAATTTTCTAATTCGATTTTAATCACAGCCAAATCAGTATCTGGATCTGTACCAATGACTTTGGCTTCTGCACGGCGTCCATCTTGTAATGCAACCACAATTTGGTCAGCCTGTTCGATCACATGATTGTTCGTCAAAATATAACCATCAGGGCGAACGATCACACCTGAACCTAGGCTATTTTCATTTTGTCCTTGATTTTGTTCAGGAATTTGATTACCAAAAAACTCACGGAATGCTGGATCATTCAATAATGGATGATTCTGTTTTACTTTTTGCGTTGTAAAAATATTGACCACAGCTGGCGCTGCAACTTTGACCGCAGCATTATAAGAAACCACACCACCTGTACGTGACGTATTGACTAATGGCTCAACCTTTTCAGCTGGCATTTTTACACCATCTGCTGCAATGGGTGCTTTTGGTTGTTGTAATTTTTGCCATACGACAAAACTAATAATTACGAGGATGAGTAACACCCAAGGTAGCCATGTAAAGGTGCGGCGCACTTTTTCGCTCCTCTTCAAAATTTTTTAATTCATTGATGTGAAAGTATTTTCAATATTGTAATGCAATTCAACAAATAAACCTAAAAAACGCCAGGAGTTTTGTTCAGCTTTAGTTACAATTTAACAGATTAGTACCATATTACATATATTTAGTCTCTGTTGGTATTTCATATAATAAGCATTGTTATCGTAAACACAAAATAAATTCCTAGATCTTGCTGAATGCGATATGTTTAATATCATGTTAACACTGATTTTTTAAATACTTTCTTGATGTAAATAGATGAGAGCATTATGGTAAAATTATCTGACCTGATTCAGTGGTGTGACCGCACCTTAAAAACAGCTGAATTTAAAGACTATGCGCCCAACGGTTTACAGATCGAAGGCAAAGCCGAAGTTAAAAAGATTCTCTGTGCAGTGACCGCATCACAAGATGCAATTGATGCTGCAATTCACCAACAAGCTGACTTGTTATTGGTGCATCATGGCTATTTTTGGAAAGGTGAACCTTACCCGATTACAGGCATGCGTGGTAAACGAATCAAATCTTTGATCCAACATGATATTTCTCTTGTAGGTTATCATTTACCTCTAGACTCACATCCTATTTTAGGTAATAACGCTGCCATTGCTGATATTTTAGCATTAGAAAATATTGAAGCGCTTGACCCTAATGAACGCAATCCTATTGGTAATATTGGTTATTTAAAACAACCGATGTCTGCTGAAGCATTCAAAGCGGTATTAACTGAAAAACTGGGTTTCAATACCATTCATTTACCTGCAGCAAAAACCCAAATTCAAAAAGTTGGTTTTTGTACAGGGGGTGCACAAGACTATATTGAAAAAGCAGCAGCGCAAGCATGTGATGCTTATATTTCAGGTGAAGTTAGTGAGCGAACTTTCTATCAAGCACAAGAGTTAAATGTACATTATTTTGCCTGTGGACATCATGCCACTGAGCGTTATGGTGTGCAACGACTAGGCAAAGCTATTTCAGAACACTTCAATATTGAGTATAGTTATTTCGAATTAAATAATCCGATTTAATGGCGGTCGAAAAGTTAAATTTGCATGTTCATAAAAACATTCAAATGAAAAGCTTTTTTGCCAAAAATAATGGCTGTTTTTTAACATTTTCTTTATACGTATTAAATCGAAATAAATTGTGTATTGTTATTTAACATCCTGCACAATTATTCGTAGAATCTATTACAATAAAGCCACTTAATGTTAAAACCCAGCAAAATGCAAGGAATTTAAAACATGACAACCATTACTTTACCTGCGCTTCCATACGGTTATGATGACCTCGCTCCGCACATCAGCAAAGAAACTTTAGAGTTTCACCATGACAAACACCACAATACTTATGTTGTTAACTTAAACAACCTTATTGCTGGTACAGATCTTGAAGGTAAATCTTTAGAAGAAATCATCACTGCTGTTGCAGGCGATGCATCTAAAGCTGGTGTTTTCAATAACGCTGCTCAAGTTTGGAACCACACGTTCTACTGGAACTGTATGGCTAAAAATGGTGGCGGTAAAGCAACTGGTGCTTTAGCTGCTAAAATTGATGAAGCTTTCGGTTCTTATGAAAAATTTGCTGAAGAATTTGCTGCTGCTGCAACAACTCAATTTGGTTCAGGTTGGGCTTGGTTAGTTGCTGACAAAGTAAATGGCGACCTTTCTATCCTTAAAACTTCAAACGCTGATACTCCACTTGCTCATGGTAAAGTTGCTGTACTCACAATTGACGTTTGGGAACATGCTTATTACATCGACTTCCGTAATGCACGTCCTAAATATATCTCTACTTTCTTAGAAAGCTTAGTGAACTGGGACTATGCAAATGCTAAATATGCTGGTCAAGAAGCTGGTGTAGAAAAATAATTTACTTTTTATAACGTAAATAAAAAGCCAGTCAGTGCAAACCGACTGGCTTTTTTAATGCGTTTTATATTTAAATACAACTCACGCAAAACCTACAAAATGTTTTCTATCGGTTTTTTAACTTATTGCTACTTTTTTATTTTTTACGGATTCATCTGCTAGTTTATAAATCAGATCTTGCATTGCCAACATTTTGTCACGATTTGCATTATCCCATGGATGGAAATTTGGACGGAAATAATCAATATAATTGCCCAATTGTTTTCTTAAAGCACCCACTTCTCCAAACGTATATTTGTACGCCTTACGCCAACTTGAAAGATCTGTCAGCTTTTTCTCATCTATCACAATCTTCGTAAAAACTGGGAGTACAAGTCCCCAAAATACAATCGTTGCAAGTACTAAACCTAAACTACGAACTGCGTAGGCATAAGGTCCATGCCCCATTGCAGTATTCCATACATCGAAAGCAACGGCTTTATGTTCAGTTTCTTCAAAAGCATGCCAACGCCAAATATTGGCATAATTTTCTTCAGCTCCATCAAATAGTTCAGGAATTTGCAGCACAGAATCTGCCAATAGTGCAGTAAAATGTTCTAGTGCAATGGTAGAACTCAACCAAAAATACTCAGGGGTATGTTTTTTAATTAAACCAAACAGATCTAAAACAAAAGCTTCAAATTTTGGTGCAATACTATTTCGCTCGAACAGCGCACTATTATATTCTTCATGCTCACGACCATGCATGGCTTCTTGACCAATAAAAGCCGTCACCGCTTTTTGTAAATCAGGGTCTTGCACGAGATCTCGATGTGCACGTACCGCATCAATAAAGAACCGCTCACCTATCGGTAAAACAATTGAAAATGTATTTAACAATGCGGTAAAAATAGGCCCCGCAGATGTATGCCAGTCTGCAATACGGTTAGCAGGTAAAGCAAAATGAATATCACGGCGAATAGGTAAAGGTTCGTGATAAACAGTCGATTTAATCAATTTCTGTAAAATGCCCATAGCTTCATCCTATCTGTACTTATTTGAATTAACATGATGTCCTTAACAAAATTGTCCCCTTATGGATACTATTCGCTATGTCATTTCAACTCATTTCCATATCATCGCAGCCCTAATGCAGGACGATTAAGCAAGAAAATTTAATCTAATCAAGCAAACATGCTCATCAGCAATTCACCATGTACATGTATAAGTAGAAAAAAGTTTATATAGTAAAATTTAGAGCTAAAAATAATTTAAACCATCAAAAAAATATAACGCATATTTCAGAGATAGAAAAAACAATAAAATTTGACATTTCTATACCTCTATATGATTTTAATTCAGCATGACAGCCTATCTGCCATTCCATCAATCAACGAGAAATTAAGCATAGGTCGGTTTAAATTAGCTTGATGAAACTGTGCAATTTTTGATGGCGGATTAAAAAGCAAAGAGAACGACCGTGCTTTTACCATCCTGCAAAAACACGTCAATCTCTTTTTTGAGTGATTTCTTTTTATTTTATTGAAAATTATAGGAATTTTATAAAAAATCAAAATCACTCTATTAACCTTAATTTTTTTAGCCTCGCCCGAATTCCACCTTGTTTACGGTTGTGTCGTTGGGCAATTTCTTTAATCGACAAATTTTCATCCATAAAAGCATCAATCAATCGAACTTCTTCATCTTCGGTCCACTTCTGCCCAATCATTGAATCATCCATTTTTTCTGTTTTAGGCTCAGAATTCACTTCCTCAACTTGACCAATGCTGACTTCAATTGAGCACTCTCGAATCTCAAGCAAATGCGTAGTTTGTTCATAAATCTCTTTTACATCGGCTAGAAAACCTTTATTTTCACAGCCAAGTAGAAACAATTTATTCTGTGCGCGTGTCATGCCCACATAAGCCAATTTACGTTCTGAGTCCAAATCACGGTTTTCACCGATACGAGGCATATAATCTAAACCCACAAAGAATACATGGGTAAACTCCAAACCTTTTGATGATTCCACATTCATCACTTTCAGTGAGTTTTTATGTAAATCTAAAGCTTTTTTATCAGCGCTGCTAAAAATAAAATCTACCGCTACATCTGAAATATAAGCACTTAACTTTAACTTTAATTCACCCACAAACCCATCATATTCAGCAGATTTCGCCTGTAATATTGCAATATCTCGTGGCTCAACTCCTGATTTCAATAACTGACGAATTTTTCGCGCAATCAAATCTGCCAAATGACGTACATCATTTTCATGATAAATACTTGGATAATCTCCTGTTTTGCACTCACCTGTATCAGGGTCTAACACACGGTCATATTCATCATTATTTTGTAAACTATCCAATGCCTTAGGATTTAAAAATGCTTTGGCTATATCTAGAATTTCTTTGGTATTGCGGTAGCATTTGTACAATTCAACTGGTTTTTTACCTTGTACCTGTAAACCGACAGAACGCCAACTCGGTTTTTTACGATTAAAAATATTTTGCGCAGGATCATAGCAAAACAAAATATTATTGGTTTCAGTTTTAACGAGTTGAGATAAACCAATTATCCATTCCTGCGCAAAATCCTGCCCTTCATCAATTAAGATCGCATCATATAAGTCTTGTTGAGCTAATTTTTTTTGCTCCAAATAATCTAATAAAATCTGTCCAACACGACTATTATAATCCGCTTGCTTTTCATTCACTAACATTGACAAATTGGCATGGGTTATTGTCTTAACAAGGCTATGAAAATTGAATACATGAATCTTTTCATTGAATTCATCACCAAACATTTGTCTTAAATGATTGCAAAGTGAATTGTTATAACAAACCACTAAAATTTTATATTCAGGATAAATCGTTTTTAAATATTTTGCTCTACAAGCTAAAACCAGTGTTTTACCACTTCCCGCGACACCTTTTAAAATACGATGTCCATCACCGATATTTTTAGCAATGGATTCTTGTGATAAATCAAGTGCTTTTGCATCTTGCGGTTCAACTGAAAATAACTCCTCCTGGGTAAATTCATTTACACGAATTTCAGGAAAAATCATATAACGTAAAAATTTTTCTTCAGCATAACTCAATGCTTTAAATGAAAATGACACCCCTTTAAATGCATCAATTAATTTATTTTTAAAGGTTTTATTTTCAGCAACCAAACGTAAATCATCTTTAAAAATGGTTTTATGTGCTGTTGAAATCGAAGCTAAAGTCAAACCAATGGCATCTGCATCCTCTTGTTTTAACTCGGTATAAATAACACAACTGCTGATTGGAAATTTTAAATTACCTTGATAATGTCCCTCTTGTTGTAGAAAAATTGCTGCTTTCTTAAACTCATGCAAAATATTCAACATGCACTTACGTACTTGGCTTTCAGGGTTTTTCACTGCAACAATTTTTTGTTGATTATGATGATAAAAACGCCCTGTAAAAGTATCAGGATTCAAGGTTTCAAAACGCTCTTTTGACCAATCTTTGACTTCAATGACCAATAAACCATGTTCAGGTAACCAAACAATAAAATCGGTATAGCGATTTAATGCTTTAGGTTCATACCAAATGATGGCATTTTCATTCTGAAAAACATGTTCAAGCAACTGATAAACCTTGCGTTCCCCACTCGTTGCAGATTTTAATTGTTGTATACTCGGAGGAATCAGTTCAGCCACGTGGATCTTTACTCTTGGTTAAAATTTCATTTATAAATTATATTCATTTCTATCAAATATATCAAAATTTAAACAAAAAATTCAATCGCTTATATAAACCCAATCATTTATTCGGTTTCAATTCAAAAATAATAAAAAATCATCATATCGATCAATCATTCAAAAAGTGAATCAATCTCTATTTTTCTACTTTCAACATACTTTAAGATTACTCCCAAATACTTTTACAGCAAAGCATTGGGAGTCATCTATCTCAGATCACTTTCTAAAATTAGACAGCAAAGTATTGGTAATCGCTTCATTATGCTTCACTACTTTGGTTTTTTTCGCTTTTGCTGATTGATCTTCTAGACGTTCAATTTTGATTGCACGTGGCTTACCACCATTATCCACAACAATAAACTTCACACGTTCATTACGCTTCGGTTCACCATCTGCCAATGGAAAATCGGAAATATGAAAGAAAATATCCTGACCCATTCCACCAATAAAACCAAAACCTTTATCGGCATGGTATTGCTTAATTTTGCCTTGTTGAAATTCAGCTTTCATCTAGATTCTCATCATCTCTTACAATTACACCATTATACGCATCTTGAAAAATGATCAGAGAAAATAATGCAAATACTCATCCCAATCAGGCATTTTTTAGCAACAAAGCATATTTTTTAAAGTCGATCGACAAATAAAATGCCATTTAAATGATCAATTTCATGTTGCACAATGCGTGCTGGAAAACCAGAAAATGTTGTTTCAACCACTTCGCCCTGCAAACTCATATAACGTACTCGAATATGTTCTGCACGTGCGACTTGTCCACGTTCATCGGGCACACTCAAACAGCCTTCCTCCCCCAAAGTCTTTTCATCAGACATAGATAAAATCTCTGGGTTCACCATCACCACAGCAGCCATTTCAGGCGCATCAGGATAACGTGGATTTGGACGAGATGCCACAATGATGATTCTTTTGGATATATATACTTGTGGTGCTGCAATGCCCACACCATTTCTATGTAACATCGTCATATGTAACGCCGCAGCCAACTGTTGCAACCATTCACTGCCAAATTCAGTTTGAGCCACAGGCACAGCAACAAACGTTAAAACCGCTTCTCCACGTTGTGCTACAGGTAAAATCACCGACATAAATTTTCTCTTGTTTTAAATTGCAATCTTCTTGATGGGATACTTTTTTAACATCGATTAAGTATAGCTTCAGTTAACCACGTCATACTGATTTTTTCAGCAAAGCATAGCAAGAACATGAATGTCAGCGCTTTATTATTAGGCACGCTATTTGGCTCAATAGGCTTAGGCTATTTTATTTATGGTAAAAAACAGCATCACACAATCGCCTTAATATGTGGTCTTGCATTGATGATTTATCCCTATTTTTTTGAAAATACAACGTCACTGATTGTGATTGGCATACTACTCATGGCACTGCCCAAATGGGTGAAAATCTAGCACTTAACTCAGCTTAACTATGGTTTTGCTGGATCAATACCTCGTGCTGTTCAAAGTCACTGCTGATGCTTTTCATTTTCTGCTACAACATCAAATAAGACACACTTTAAAAACCAATACAGCTCTATTTTGATTAAAAAAATAGAGTTGGCTTTTGCTTTATACTTTTAATTATTGTGGCTAAGATCATATTTACCTGTCATAGAATACAAAATATATTTCCTAAGCTCTCTCAAACTTACGAAATCCATGACCTAACCCTGTAAAACATAAATTGAGTTTTTACCTTGAGATTTTGCCTGCTGCACAGCGAAATCTAACTGCTGTAAAATATCATGCTGCTGAAAAGGTGTTGCTAAATGATAAATTCCCACTGAAGCAGTCAATAGATCCTGATCCTGAAGTATGATTTTTTCCTGAGAAATTTTCATTTTCAAACGTTCAGCCAAAGTAAATACAGCCCATTGTGTCATTTCCTTAATCACAACCACAAAACTGGCTGAATTTAACCGAAAAATACGGCTATAATCAGGATTAAGCTCATCATTCAAGATTGTGCCAATTTGCATTAAAACCTGATCACCTTGTGTATAGCTATGAATTTGATTAAATTTTTTAAATTGATCTAAATCTATTTTCAAAAATGCATATGTATATTGAACGTTATTCACAATGTTTTCTTGAATAAACTGATCCAATGCCATTTTATTGGGTAAACCCGTAATTTGATCAATAAATAGATGATCATGCAATTTTTGATTATTTAAAATCAAAACTTTCTCACGGCGTTTTAAACGAGTCACATCGGCACAAATTAAAATTATCGCCTGTACGGCATGCTCAGCGTCATAAATGGCTTTGAAATAAGACAAATAAAAACGCCCTTGTGAATAGAACTCAAAGTCTGCTTGCGTTTCTATATCTTGAATTTTTTCAATTGCCAACAAAAAATGTGCATGTACAACGGTTGAGCAAGTGCTTAAAAATTTTCCATTTAAAAATAATGCATCACTTTGAAAAATATCGGCAAAAAGTTGGTTTACTCCAATTAAACGCGAGTCAGGTTCTAAAATCGCTACAGGTAATGGAAGTTTTGAAATCAAGGAGACTAAATCTAATTTTTCAACATTTTTTAACGTCTGGATCAAGTCCTCATCTGAAAGTATTGTGCTCAAATGAGACTGTTCACTTTCCATACCGTACCCCATGATAGTCGTATATATCACTATTTATTTGTTGATTTTGCTGAAATTAATATCATCAACATTATATCCGATGTGTTGCTTTAAACATCTATATATAAAAATAAAGGTTTAAATGTTAATACAATGATGAGATTAAAATATATAAGAGCTTGAATGCGGCATATTATAATTTTTTATGATTTAAAAATATATGTAATTTTTAAAAAGATTAAAAAATAATCAAAAAATTAGATAGTCATCGAAAAAAATCCCCAATTACTCATTGGTAATTAGGGACAGTTCAGTGTTTAATTTACAGAAATTAGAAGCTATCTGCAGGAATACGTACCCAACCTTCCATTAATACACGTGCGCTGCGACTCATAATGGCTTTTTTTACTACCCATTGTCCATTTTCTAGCAATGCCTGTGCGCCTACACGTAAAGTCCCAGACGGATGACCAAAACGTACTGCTTCACGCTCACCACCACCTGCTGCCAAATTCACCAAAGTGTCAGGAATCGCTGCAGCCGTACCAATTGCAACAGCAGCCGTCCCCATCATGGCATGGTGAAGTTTCCCCATCGATAATGCACGAACGAGTAAATCTGTATCTGCCTCAGTTACCTGTTTACCACTTGATGCTGTATAGGCTTTCGGTTTTGAGACAAATGCAACTTTAGGTGTATGTTGACGATTGGCAGCTTCACTAACATCTTGAATGAGCCCCATTTTCAATGCCCCATAAGCACGAATTTTTTCAAAACGTGCCAATGCTGCGGCATCACCATTGATCGCTTCTTGTAGCTCTGTACCTTGATAACCAATATCTTCAGCATTTAAGAAAATCGTTGGAATCCCTGCATTGATCAATGTTGCTTGGAAAGTGCCGACTTCAGGTACATCCAATGTATCAACGACATTGCCTGTAGGGAACATTGCACCACCATCCTCACCATCATCAGCAGGATCTAAAAATTCAATTTGCACTTCCGCTGCAGGAAAAGTCACCCCATCTAACTCAAAGTCACCAGTCTCTTGTACTTGTCCATCAGTTATTGGCACATGGGCAATAATGGTTTTTTGAATATTTACCTGCCAAATACGTACAGTACACATACCATTTTCAGGAATACGTTCCGCACTGACCAAACCATTAGAAATCGCAAATGATCCTACAGCTGCTGTTAGGTTACCGCAGTTACCGCTCCAATCTACAAAGGCTTTATCAATCGAGACTTGCCCAAATAAATAATCCACATCATGTTCAGGTTGTGTACTTTTAGACAGAATGACGGTTTTACTCGTACTTGATGTTGCACCACCCATACCATCAATTTGTTTACCATATGGGTCTGGACTACCAATAACACGAAGCAACATTTGATCACGTGCTTCGCCTGCACTTTGCGCACGTTCAGGCAAATCATCTAATTTAAAGAATACGCCTTTACTGGTACCACCACGCATATATGTTGCAGGTATTTTGATCTGGGGTGCAGAGCTCATTTATCGCTTTCCTTTTCGTTTATCTTTTATTGTCGCATAATCATGATTTCAAATAGTGAATCATAATTCAGTTTAATTTTACCCATTTTTTATAAAAATGCACAGAAGCATTGACTTAAGTCTTAAAGCCAAATGCAAATTATGCTGAAATATTAAACAAAACCAAAAGCATTCATTTGTGTTTAATATTTTTTATTTATATGAAATATAAATAAATTTATTTGCTACATTCCATTTTTAATCTTAAGCGTCAGCATATTCATTCAACACATACTAGGCTTAAAGTTACCAATCATTTACAATCAATTTAATCTATATACCGAGTTGTAAACATTGAGCAACGAGTCTACCCATTTAAAACGTGGACTTAAAAATAGACATATCCAATTGATTGCCATGGGTGGTGCAATTGGTACGGGACTATTTTTAGGTTCTGCAGATGTCATCAAGTCTGCTGGTCCATCCATTATTCTCGGTTATGCCATTGGCGGTTTAATTGCATTTCTGATTATGCGCCAACTCGGTGAAATGATCGTAGAAGAACCTGTCGCTGGCTCATTCAGTCATTTTGCTTATAAATATTGGGGCAAATTTCCAGGCTTTTTAGCAGGCTGGAACTATTGGATCTTGTATATTTTAGTTGCTATGTCTGAACTGACAGCTGCTGCAAAATATGTCAATTTTTGGTGGCCCCATATACCAGCATGGACCACGGTTTTGGTCTTTTTTGTTGCGATTACTGCGATCAATTTGGCCAACGTCAAATTTTACGGTGAATCTGAGTTTTGGTTATCCATTATTAAAGTCACCGCCATTATTGCGATGATTATCTTTGGTTTATACCTCATTTTTACCGCAGATCCGAGCGCAGGTTTTGGCTTTAGTAATCTTTGGTCACATGGCGGTTTCTTCCCACATGGCTTTGAAGGTTTATTTTTAATGCTTGCCTTCTTGATGTTTGCCTTTGGTGGTATTGAACTGATTGGTATGGCAGCTGCCGAAGCTAAAGATCCTGAAAAAACCATTCCAAAAGCAATTAATCAGATTATTCCTCGTATTTTGATTTTCTATATTGGTTCGATTGCAATTTTGCTTTCTCTTGTGCCTTGGGATCAATTCACAGGTGGTAGTTTAGACAAAAGCCCATTTGTGATGGTCTTTAGTTTAATTGGTATTGCTTGGGCTGCGAATTTGGTGAATTTTATTATTCTTACTGCTGCACTCTCTGTTTATAACAGTGGGATGTATGCCAACAGTCGTATGCTGTATGGCTTAGCGGAACAAGGCAATGCACCCAAAGTATTTAAACAAGTCAACAAACAAGGCGTGCCAATTCCTGCAGTACTCTTCTCAGCTTTACTGATTTTTGGCTGTGTCTTATTGAACTACTTCGTTCCTGAAGATGCACTAGGACATTTGATTTACATTGTGGTCGGTGCTTTGGTACTGAACTGGGCAATGATCAGCTTGACACATTTAAAATTCAAACAAGCTATGAAGAAAACAGGTCAAGTCTCTAAATTTCCTGCGTTATGGTCGCCTGTCAGCAATATTCTTGTTTTAGTTTTTATTGCTATGGTGCTTGGCATTATGTGGAAAGTTGGCTTTAAAGAGTCAGTGTTAATGATTCCAATTTGGATTGTATTGATGTTTGGTCTTTATAAAATGTTGAATAAAAACATGCCGCAATAAAGCAGTTAAAATTTTGTTTTAATGGATTTTATTTCAAATACAATTCAATTAAAACAGCGAAAATCAAGTTCCGTAAGAGATATGTGTAGCTCACACATATCTCTTTTTTATTAAATGAAAGATTAAACAGCTAACCATCGCCGCTCTTGGCGCTTAGCAAAATGTCATATTCAAACTGCACAATGATAAATCAGATCAATATCTTCACTTTCGATGATTTAAAATTCATTGCTTCAAGCTATTCATCTTAAAGCTATTTTTTATACAAATCATACTAAACTTGTCCAATTATTCATCACCCACCTACTCAGCACTTTATGTTTAAATATTTTTCTATTACATTAGTGCCCACTATGCGCCCTTAGCTTAACTGGATAGAGCAGTTGCCTCCTAAGCGACCGACGTGGGTTCGAGTCCCGCAGAGCGCACCACCAAGCAATACATATAACTTCAAATCTATTTAATTTTTCAAACTAAAGGTTTTACGGTAAGCATTTTTTATTCTTTTATTATGCTGATCTAAAAGAGAATACTCTACTTCAACATCTGCTACTGTCTCATACAAGGTTACCGTTGAATTCAGTGGAATAAATGCATCAGGCACAATCAATAATGGAGCAAATTGTTCCGATGTTTTATTCACCATATTTATAACTTCTGCTTCTGTTAAAATATGCTTGACTATGTCAGAGGGACGAATAAACACCTGAATATTTCGATCTAACTTTTGACCATCTTTTACCGTCACCATAATATGTTCAGGCTTCAAATTTTCCGCACTTTGTCGTAACTTTCTTTCGTTCATTTGGCTTTGGTCTTGAGTATTATTATGACATGCTGTAATCAAAAGCATGCAAATCCTCATTCCAACTTTATGCATTGTTATATCCTAAAAATTTTTCTGTTATTTTTATAGCAAGTTTATATGCACATCCTGATCAAAATCAGTCAGTACAACATCATGAAATTGTTAACAGGATCAACAATCTATCATTTTGGTCAATTATAGCTTTTATTAATATCAGTATAAAATCCAAAAATAGACTTGATTTTTATTCCAATAATTTTACAGTTCACCGATATTCAAAATTGAGTTGATTTTTTAAAAGTCCGATTTTTCATCATTAAAACATTCAACTTTACATTCATCGCAAAGCCAAATAACAAGTATAAGAAATTGATATATATTAAATTATTTTTTTAAAGCACAAATAATAAACTATACCGTTTACACTTTTTTCACTTTTTCAATTCCTAGAGTATTTACTCTTATTTTTTATATGTTATTTTGTAAAAAGAAGTAAATTTCAAACACTATTTGTAAATTACAAATATTCTAAGTTTTGTTTACAAATGCTTCAAACCATTCATTTTATGGCTAGGGAAAAACTAAAATGAAATTAAAAACGTTAACAACTGCAATTTTATTTGCAACAGTACCTGCAACAAGTGTTTTTGCTGCAGCATTAGATCGATCTGGTCAATCGATGTCTGCTTTTTTACAGCCTAATAACTATTTTGAAGCTGGTATTTCTGTTTTAGACCCAACGGTTGAGGGACGTGAGGCTGGAACAAGTGAAACACGCCGTGATATTGAAGATATGGGTGAGGATTATTATTTTCCATCTGCAGCGTTGAAACTTCAACTTACAGACAATATTTCTTTTGGTCTTTTATATGATCAACCTTTTGGTGCAGATGCGAAATATCATGGAAGTAATATTTTCGTTTCAAATCCAGGAGTAGATACTGTACTACCTCAAAATAAATTAGATGCTTTGGCTGCTGCAGGAAAAGCAAAAGTACAAGCCTATATGCAATCTGATGCAGCGAAACAAGCAATTGGTGGTTTAATGCAACAAGGCTTAAGCCAAGCTGATGCAACACAAGCTGTATTAGCAGAAGCAAGTAAACCTCTTGTTGCTTTGGCAAAAGGTTTAGCTGATGCAAATGCAAATCTAGGTACAGGTAGTACTCAAGTTGAAGTTGATACTCAAAACTTATCCTTAGTTTTTGGTTTCCAACCTACTAAAAATATCAACCTTTATGGTGGTGCTGCTTACCAAACCATTAAAGGTAATGTAAGCCTACGTGGTACAGCATATAGTCTTTATAATGGTTATGATGCATCTATCAAGCAAACAAGCGGTGTAGGTTGGTTAGCGGGTGCTGCATATCAAATTCCTGAAATTGCCTTAAAAGCTTCGGTTACCTATCGTTCAGAAATCGACCATGATGTAAATGCTGTTGAAACACTTTCAGTGGAAAGTGCTTTTGATCGTAATCCTGCAGTTTTAGCAGGTTTAGGAGTAACAAAAGAACAAATCGCTGCCATGAAATCTGATGGTAAGACTAAAATTACCACACCACAATCAGTCAATTTAGATTTACAAACAGGCATCATGGCAGATACCGTTGCTTTTGCTAATATTCGTTGGGTGAATTGGAAAGATTTCTCTATTCAACCTTATAAGTTTGGTAAAGTTTCTGAAGCAATTGGTAGTTTAGTCAATCGTCCAAATGGCTTTAACCTTGTTGAATATTCTGATGATCAATGGTCTGTTAACGCAGGTGTAGGTCGTAAACTCAATGACAAATGGGCAGGTAATGTCTCTGTAGGTTGGGACTCAGGTGCAGGAGACCCTGTCTCTACACTTGGTCCAACAGAAGGCTATTGGAATGTGGGTCTAGGTGTTCAATATAGTCCTACACCTGCAACCTTTATCGCTGGTGGTGTAAAATATTTCTGGTTAGGCGATGCTAAAGCGCAAACAGGTGCTCAAGCAGGCGGTAGCGATTATGTTGCTGAATTCTCAGATAACAATGCCATCGCTTATGGTTTAAAATTAGGTTATAAATTCTAAGAACTTAACTCTATAGAAAATCCCACATCATTGTGGGATTTTTTATTTCGACGCTCAGAATAGACTTAAAGAATTTCTAAACTCAAAAGTCATAAAATAAAACTTCACCTGTTTCAAGTGAATATTCTGCGCCAACAACTTTTAACTTCCCTTTTGCGATCAGACTTTCAAGCACTGCTGAACCATGTCTTAACTGATTTACAGAAGCAAATACATTTGATTTCACGGCATGCATAGATAACTTTTCAAGGTCATCTTTTAATTCAGTTTGCATCAAAATTTCAACAGAAGGACGTACACGATTCACAATCGACATGAGGTTTGCAGAAGGTGGTGTATTCGGATTTTTAAGTGCTTCTATCGTTGAATGAATTGCACCACAATGGCTATGTCCAAGCACAATGACCAAAGGACAACCAAAACTTTCTGCAGCAAACTCCACACTACCTACTTGTGATGGTGCAACAATATTTCCTGCAACACGAATTACAAATAAATCACCAAAACCTTGGTCAAAAACCATCTCCGCAGGAACACGTGAATCTGAACATCCTAAAATAATGGCAAAAGGTTCCTGACTACCTACCATCTCTGTGCGCTGTTGATGTGTTAAAAACTTATTATGGTTTGTTTCACCGTGTGCAAAGCGTTCATTACCCTGTTTCAATCTTTCTAAAGCTTCTTGAGCAGTTAGCATGTGTCATCAGTTCCATTGGGTGAAGATAAAGTTAATTTTAATACTGTCAATTTTGATTGTCACTGACTAAAAATAAACTCTGTTACAATTTAAGTTAAATGTTATTTTTTCATTCAAATTTCTCTTTATTGTTTAATTAATCTACACAATATAGAGATAATATGAATAAGTAGACATTTTCAAACTCAAAAAAGTTTATTTAATAAACAAAAACCAATAATAACCAACGTTTTATGCAAAATATACCTACATTTTAAGAAAACTAGGTCATCAAAAAATTGCATTTGCTTTATATAATGGTGAATTGTTTAGAAGGAATCCTATACATGCCACAAACGCCCTCAAAAAAAGTTTTCAAATTTTTTAGTGTAGCACTCATTGCAAGTAGTATGAATTTTGCTTTATCTAGTGTAGGACTCAGTACAAGTTATGCAGCAGCGCATGAAGCAATAGATTACCAAAAAGTATTACAAGAAGAGCGAGCTTGGGCAGGTGTATCGAGTAAAACTTTACGTGTAGGTGATGTGGTTTGGTCATATAGTGAGGGCGGTGACCGTAGCAAACCGACAATTTTACTGATTCATGGTTTGGGTAATAGTCGCGATACTTGGAATGATGTCGCACACGAGTTAACTCGTCATTATCATGTGATAATGCCGGACTTACCTTTTGCAGGCAGCACTCAAGTTCCAACAAATTTTGATATTTCTGTTCCAAATGTTACAGAACAACTGCGCCGTTTTATTGAAGCAGCTCGTATTCAAAATAATTTAAATGTCGTTGGACACTCTCTAGGTGGCTCAATTGCAATGTTCTATGCATCACAATACCCTTTTGATACTCAAAGTTTGTTTTTACTCAGCTCGGGTGGTGTATTTAAAAGCAACAATACCAATTATTTAAAAAATCCGATTTATCTAAAACAATTATTAGTCACACAAGCAGGTGATCTAAATTTTGTCATGAAAAAAGTGATGTATAACCCACCTTTTACACCAAGCATGATCAATAATGAACGTGAAAAAATGCTGATTTCAAAAGCACAAGATACCAGAAAGGTGATCGATCAAATTGATGCTTTAAACAAGCTCTATACGACAAGTTCATTTGCCACGATGGTGAGAAATATTGAAGCACCTACCTTAATCATGTGGGGCAAACAAGACCAAATTGTCAACGTTGAAGTTGCTCAAGAACTCAAATCTATGATTAAACATAGCCAAACGCCGATCATTTTAGATCGCGTGGGTCATATGCCCTTATTAGAAGCACCTGATAAAGTAGTTGATGCTTATCTGTCTTTTTTAGATAAAGTTCAAGGACAAAAGAGTGCTTTGAATGATCCGAAAATTTTATAAATAAGGCAGTGCTATGAGTCACCCTATGATTGAACAATTGATCGATGCTCAATTGGCATTTTTAGATCAAGAATTTGCACAAGTAGATCGTATTCAAATTGAATTTAAAGAATTTTATCTTTGGTTTCGCAAGCAACCATTACAAAACATTTGGCGTTTTGAACAAATTAATCAATTGTTGCAAAAGCAAATTTTAGCAACTCCAGCCAGTGATTTTTTGATTGAGCAAATTGCTGAACATATTCGTTTTGCACTGATCCACCCAAGCAATGATCAAACCTGTATCGAAGATATTATTCCTGTCACAACGATTGATAAAATCGCCCAGTATGTGGCAAGTAAGTCCTCACATCGTAAAGCATTGATTCATAAAGTTGTCAATAATCCTGCATTTTCAATGATGCTCACCCAACTGATTCATCATTCAATCCAAGACTATATGGATAATTCTGTGATGACCAAAAAAGTCCCTGGGGTTGGGCGCTTTATGAAAATGGGCAAATCTGTTTTGGAATCTGTGACTGATACCAATTTAGATGATACCGTAAAGCATTATTTACAAAAAAATATTATTAAGATTAGTCAGTTAAGCGAACAAGTGATTAATCAGCATTTTGATGATGATACGCTCTATCATTTCCAAGCAAATTTATGGCATAAGATCAAGAAGCAGCCTTTAAATGTCATGCGTCATTATGTAGAAGTGAATGATTTACCCAATACAGTCGGTATGGGACATGAAATTTGGGAGCATCTGCGCCAGACTGAATATTTACAACAACAAGTTCATGATGGTGTTTTTGCTTGGTATGTGCGTAATGCAGAGCGCCCTGTTGATTTATTGCTACGTGATTTAAATATTGATGAAGCCTTGATTGAGAATCAACTTCAAGCATTACTCGAACCTGTCATTCAAAAAATGATTTCTTCTGAACATTTAAAAACTCGTGCGCGTCTTTATTTAGAAAAATTTTATTATGCAGATGAAACTTTGGCGATTTTAAATATTGAAAAAGGCGCTTAAGCGCCTTTCTCTTGTTATCATGTTGTTAGAATTTTGCTAAAAAGCTAATTCCATAACGACGACCATCAAGCACTTGATCACCATCAGCATCTTCGGCTTTTTCATCTAAAATATTATAAATACCAAATTTACCTTTTAAGTTTGCTGTAAATTGATAATTAAAACCAACATCTAAAAATTGATATGCAGGTGTCGGTGCTGACATAGAAGCTCGACCTAAATATGACGATGTTTCACTACGATGATGTAAACGTGTCCAAATGTCTAAAGCATCATTAATGGTATAATCAACTGTTGCATTAAACATATGCTTAGGCACTTGATTTAAAGGCTGCCCTTTTAAATCGCCAGACTTTTGCTCTGTTTCAGTATAAGTATAGTTTGTACTTAAATTCACACCATCAGCCAGTTCAGTGTCAAATGTCGCTTCCACACCTTGCATGGTTGCTTCATCAACATTGATACGTGAACTAATAAAGTTCCATAAACGAACATCACCTGTTGCAGCGTCTAAACGACCAAATGGGTCTTTACATGCCCAAGTCGCTGCATTTGTATTACTGCCATTTGGCGAAGAACAGTCTCGAATTTCGGTAATTTTATCTTTAAATTCAGTATAAAATGCCGTCACAGAAGCTTTAGACTGATCACCTTGCCATGCTGTACCAAACTCATAACTGACTGATTTTTCTGGTTTTAAATGATCATTTCCCATAATAAAGGCACTGCCTTTACCTGTGACAGAATGCACATCACTCGAAGACTGTTTTAGGTCAGGTTGTTTATACCCTGTTGACACTCCACCTTTAAATGTCCAAGCCTCTGTAGGGGTGTAAACACCATATAAGCGTGGCGAAAAATTACCATCATAATTTTCATCATGATCATAACGTAATCCAGTCGTCAAATTAAATGTGTCAGTCAACGCCCAAGTATCTTCAGCAAATACGGCGAATGCCCAACGCTCTAACTCTGTTACAGGCATATTTGCATTTTGATTGGTCGCTTTATCGACTAAAGATTCATTTTTAAAATATAAGCCACCAATGAGGTTATGGTCGTTTAATTTCCAATGCCACTGACTATTTGCCAACCAAGTTTCCAGTTCAATCCCACTTAAACCAGTTGAACTGTTACTACGATCTGGATTTTTTGAATTTTCATATTGAATATAAGAATGACTACTTAAATTATCGCCATAATGACCATTATGAGTTAAGCCATAGACTTGGCGATAATTACGTCCATAAGAATCTGCACCTGTACTTACAATGGTTTTACCCGCAGTTGACTCAGACTCTTGTTTCATGAAATTTGCTTCAAATTCAAGATCATGATTGTCATTGAGTAAATATGTAAATCTTGAATTTAAGCTTTCAACATCAGTACTTCTAAAGCCGCCAACATAACGATCTTCATCACGTTTCGACTTACTTAAGCCTAATTGCATGCCTAATTTATTGGCAATAAGCGGACCTGATATATATGCAGAACCATTTTTAATGTCGCCCGATTGGTGATGATCTTGTAGCACAGCACCTAATTCTGCTGTTCCTGACCAATCTGTACTGACCTTTTTGGTAATGATATTTACCACACCACCCATAGCGTCTGTACCATATAAAGTAGATGCAGGACCACGAATGACTTCAATACGTTCAATTTCAGCAATTGGCGGTAAAATGTTTTTTTCAAAACCATAATCATCGCCATTTGGGTTCACATCTTTAGAAAATTGGCGCTTTCCGTTGACCAAAAATAAAGTATAACTTGAGCCCATACCACGAATACTGACCGTTTGTGCTGAACCTGCACCTGAAATTACAACCCCTGGGGTATTTCTGAGTACATCTGTAATATCACTATATTGTCGATTTTCTAATTCTTTACGTGTAATCACCGTCATAGAGGCTGGTGCTTTTGTTTTATCTTGTTTATAGCCAGAAGCCGTTAAAACCACCGTTTCTAATTGCACAGGTTCTGAATTTTTAGCCTGAACTTCACTGGAATTTTCTTGTGAACTATTTGCATAGACTTGCCCTGTCATCAGCGAGAGTACCGATATAGAGAGCGCAGATTGGATAATACGGTTTGACATAAAAGGTATTCCAGAATGGTTCAAATACAAAAAAGAGAATAAAAAGTGCAGTTTTCGTGAAGAAGTGTAACAATAATAACTCAAATTACAATAATAATGATAACAATTCTTATTAACTTTATTAAAATCTTGTTTATATGTTTTAAATTTAAACAATATCTTCTATTTTTTAATATTCATTTAAGTTTTTTAATGTCCAAAATAAAAAACTCATTCATATAAAAATAATCACGTATAAAAAAAGCTTCTCGATTTGAGAAGCTTTTTTAAAATATTTTCAAACAAAATTATTTGAAATATGCACCATCTGCTTGGCTATGGTCAGTTTGATCCACGACACGTGCCAATTCAGGAATATGCTCTTTCAGTGTAGTTTCCACACCTTGTTTTAAAGTCACATCAATTGCTGAACATCCTTGGCAACCACCACCAAACTTCAATACAGCCGTTAAACCGTGTTCTTCATCTTCAACCACTTCAACCAAAGCACAGTTACCACCATGCCCTGCTAAGCCTGGATTAATTTCAGCTTGTAGTACATAAGTAATGCGCTCTTCAATAGAAGCATCTGGTCCAACACGTGGCACTTTAGAGTTTGGTGCACGGAATGTCAGTTGTCCACCAAAGCGGTCTTTATTGTAGTCAATGACAGCATCTTTTAAATAAGGAATCGATGGTGTATCAATAAATGCAGGAAATTCCGCATATTCTTGACGATAATCGGTTGGAATCACTTCTTCAGGTGCGCTATATGCCATACAACATTCAGCACGTGGCGTGCCTGCATTTTCTACAAATACACGAACGCCAATTCCTGGAGTATTTTGTTTTTCCAATAATTCTTTCAAATACTCTTGTGCAGTTGGCGTAATCAATAAATTTGGAAGTTCTTCTGCAACTGCAGTATTGGTGTTCTCAGTCGACATAACTCTATCCTCAAGCTGAAGTCGGTATTTTAACTGAAGATGAGGACGAATAAATAAAAATCAACTAAAATTGTCGGAATTGATGAAAAACAACATGATTTTTTATCATTTAATGTCATGATTGTTGTTAAATTAATCCTCTAACTTTGTTTAGTGAATACTTATGCTGCATTTACCTTTTAATCATACGATTACCATCATTTTGATTACCGTTATGATTTCCCTGATTGCTTTTTCACAACGTGCTGTGATGGATCGTCTTATTTTTTGGCCGCCTGCGATTCAGCAAAAAGCGCAATATGACCGCTTTATTACGCATGGTTTTATCCATGCCGATGGTATGCATTTATTATTTAACATGTTTACCTTATTCTTTTTTGGCAGCATTATTGAAAGTTTTTATCGACAATATCTTTATGATTTAGGCTTTGTATTATTTTATTTGGGTGCATTGATCTTTGCGATTTTACCGAGTTATTTAAAACATAAAAATGATAGTCGATGGGCAAGTCTTGGTGCTTCAGGTGCTGTGTCTGCGGTGCTGTTTGCTTATATTTTATTTCAACCGTGGAAGCTGATCTTCGTCTTTTTTATTCCTGTACCCGCGATTATTTTTGCAGTGCTGTATGTGGCTTATAGTATTTGGTCAGGTAAAAAAGGCAATTCGAATATCAATCACAGTGCCCATCTATGGGGAGCAGCGTACGGTGTGATTATGACCATCATGATTGAGCCTAAAGTTATTCCTCATTTTTTCAATCAGTTGATGCAATTTCCTTTTTAATTGTGATGTCAATATAAACTTAGCAGAAGAAAATTGATCTAAAAAACAGGCATTTTCCGTCAAATTTGAGCATGATAAAAATAAAGACTGCAAATGCCGAACCAGATACTCACAAAATATAGGCTCAGATGTTTACTTTAGATCTTCATTTCATTGCGATGCTCAATACCAAAACGATCAACATGGGTATAAAAAATGCCATATTTACCCACATAATATTCTAAGGACTGCTGTCGATAATTCCAATAAATACACCATTCGCCTAAATCAAACTCACCAATTTGACTGTTGGTTTTAGCGGGCATTTTATTTAAATATTGCTGCTGAATATTTTCTGCTTGTTCAAGGCATACGACGTGTCATTGCTGTTCAAAAAATAATTTTGCCACATCATCAAATAACAATTGCTCTTCATCATTATATGCCATGGGTTCAACTTTAATTTGGTCTAGCTTCGGTTGCACAGCATCTTTAAAAGGTTTAAATGTTGCGGGTTTGAATTTTGAAATATGCTGTGCAGCAATCATACGATACAGCCAAAAGATCACCACACAGACAATGATCAAAATCAACAGCAATTTCATGTTTAAGTACCTCTAAATTATTTTTATGTCATTTCAATATAAAGTACATGCACATTTATTTATAATTTTATTTAAATGTATCGTACTGAAAGCTTTTCATATTACCTGATTGATAGATAAATCCTTTCTTATTTTCTTTTTTAATTACAATACTTTGACCGATATTTTTATATTTCGGGAGACCTTTTTGATCATCACCAAGGTATATTTTCTTTTGTAAAATAATATTTTGACCTTGTGCAGTCACGGTGACACTGCCCTCATCTGAAGTCATATAAGGAATTTTAGCCGAATAGAGATGTTGTGCATCTGTAAACCACAGTAAGACTAAATCACCGCCCCGTTCATACATATTGTCAAAAACAATGGTCGAAGCATCAACTTGTTGTGCTGTGATGCCAACATAGCCGATCGCATCCACAGCTTGATCATTCAAAAAAAACTGTTTGCCTGAATCGAGCTTTAGCCCATAACTTGAATAATATTGTGAATGATGCGCTTTTTCTATATGGCAAGAATATGTTTTTAATGTGACTTTTCCAACATTTAAATGATATGTTTTAGGCTCAAATACCTCGCTGTCATCTTGTGTACATTCGTGATTAAGTTGAGAACTATATGGCAATGCAGCAAATGTATGATTTGAATCTGCCTGTGTAGCGCTACAGATGAACAAGATACAACTGAGAATATAATTTTTCATTTTAGGTCTTTGATTTAATATTTATAGCATTCACTGAATTATAAAATAGTTTTCTCCCTTTTCTAAAGCCAAATATCAACGTTTAAGACATAACATTACATTCCTCCGAACAAATGAATATAACAGCGCTAATTGGTACATTTATCTAGTGAGTTGACGTTATCAGGTGAAAGTTATGCGTGAACAATCCATCAACTCTAAACCCATTCAGCAGCAAACTTAAATGTTGTAAATAAAAACATCCTAAGCCTAGAAAACCGTTCTATTTTAAAATGAATTGAGCGAGCTTTTGGCTACTCTGCATTGCCAATTGGTCAACATAGCGGCTATAAAATTCAGCCATCCATAAGGTCACGGCGATGTACAATACGGATGCACACATCACTGCATTTAAATAACTCCAATGCCAATTTAAAAATAGATTGAACAACGGAATACACACCAAATACATCAACACCAAATGCAGTAAATACACAGAAAATGAAACTTTACCGAGCCAAATCAGTATAGGTTGATCTAAAACTTTCGATAATTTAGGATTCATTAAAATACTATAAACAATCAAGATACCCGCAAAGAAATTGCTATATTCATAGGTTCTTTCGCCGATTTGCTGATAGATCCATGCATAAGAAGCACTCGTATTATGCGCACCTGCCAAATATAGCCCCAAAATCAATAAAATACTCGCAATGAACAGCGGAATTTGACGACCATAAAAATAAAAATACATACCAATAATAAAACTGGCAATGCCCATACAAAAACCTTCACCTCGCCACCAATATGCTAAAGCTGCCAAAACAACAGAAGCGATGATAAAAAGAGATGTATGTAGCTGTTTAATATAAATTAAAAAAAATAAGGCAAATGAGCCAAATAGCTCAATGGTCATTGTCCACAGCACCCAATTAATGCTACTTTCTGCAAATAGAAAAGAACCTATTGTTCCTTCATAGATTGCTGTTTTAAGTGAAAAATCTTGTGTGACATAGGCTTGTAACCACCCACCGACATGGTGACTATCAATTTTAATACTATTAAATACCGCCCAAATGATTACACAGGAAATCAATGCGGGAATCATTAAACGTGGATAACGTTTAATACACATATTTTTAAGTTTAGTTAAAATCAGTTCAGGCGATTTACATAGTGCATAACTCAATACATAACCACTGAGCACAAAAAAGATAAACACAGCCGCTGTACCTGAATACCAAAAGGCAAAAGGTGAATGATGAATGGCATAGATGAATGAATTATTCGCAATATCATTGACATCAAACCGATGTAAATAAGGAATAAAACTCAAACTTAAATGCGAAAAAACCACCGCCAAACACGCCAAGCCACGAATACTTTCAGCCGAATTTATTTTTTGCACGTGGTCATACTCATAACTATTAGCTTTGCATTCATTGCACTACATCGTCCTTGCATCATAAAAAATCCCACTGGATGTGGGATTTTTTCTTTGAATATTAGTGAATAGAAATAATATTTCCATTTACGTCATGATGCACTGTCGTAACTTTTTGTTGTCGACCGACCTCAATGTCTTGCCCTTTTAGCGCAAAATGTTCAGCATAATCAGACAACGATTTTTGTTTCGCTTGCTGCGGTGTTTTTGCAGGAATAAAACGATTCCAAAGTAATAAACTGAGTGCACAGACCATCAGCGCAATCAGACCATGCTGCAAGATCACTGAAAAAGCAGCCATAATATTATGCACAAAATGTGGTTTCTGAATCCCAATCACACCCAGCAGCAACAATAATGGACGCCATAAAAATAACCATACCGCCCAAAGCATCGCTGTTGACGTGTTGGACAAATAGCGTTTATGCCAAGGTAACTGTTGACGTAAGTCAATAATCAAATCTGATTTCATTTTATCAATACTCTACCAAGACCATTAAGAACGCATCCCACGATCTGGACTGATCCAACGTGCACGCTTGCCACTACCACGGAGCAAAACTTTCGGAAATGCGATAATGCTTGCTGTTAATGTAATTAACCAAAAAACAAAGGGATACCAAATCATCCAATAATAATTTTTGAGCAAATTTGGTTCATACCTACTATCCATCCATTTGCTTAAAGCAAACTGAAGTAAACAGCTTAAACCTAAAAGAATTCCACTGCCATAAGGTAAAAATGGTGAGCTTGCTGTCTGACTCAGACCTGAGATTGGGAAAATAAAATGCAGTAACCAAATCACAGCAACAGCAAGCATGAGATACGACCAAACTAAGGTTAATACCAACTCTAAAATCAGTGGCCACAAATAATTCAGTTTAGGCTTAAAAACAACATCGATATTTTTAATCAATACCTGTGCACCACCCATTGCCCAACGCAAACGTTGTTTCCATAAGCCTGTTAGAGTTTCAGGCATTAAGATCCAAACCAAAGCATTGGGTTCAAAATGGATATTCCACCCTGCACGTTGCAATTTCCATGTAATATCGATATCTTCGGTTAAAGCATTTGGTGACCAATAACCCACATCATGCACCGCACTTTTACGAAAAGCAGTGATTACGCCTGAGACCGTAAACAAGCGTCCAAAGCTACGCTGCGCGCGTTTAATCAAACCCACAATCGAAGAAAACTCACCGACTTGGATACGCCCAAGTAAAGTGGAACGGGTACGAATTCTTGGATTACCTGTAACAGCAGCAACAGAGTTGTCTGCTAAGAAATGACGTACCATCCACATCGCAGCATGGGGGTCTAATAACGCATCGCCATCAATCCCAATCAAATATTCTGCATCTGTGAGCAAGCTACCCGCTTGCAATGCCATCGCTTTGCCTTGATTTTGTGCCAAATGTACCACACGTAACTTTTCATATTTGGCTGCCAAAGCATCCAAGACTTGTGCAGTATTGTCTGAACTTCCATCATTAATGGCAATCACCTCAAAATGTGGGTAATTTAACTGAAGCGCATGACTTAAAGTTTCTTCTGCATTGTCACCTTCATTAAAGCAAGGGACAAGCACTGCCACTTTAGGATAAGTGGGCAGAGGATTTGGTTGATCATAAGCAGGTTCTTTCTTCTCTTTACGGAAGAAAATCACAGCGCCAATCATCCAAAGATACGACATGAATAATGGATAGAAAAACACAAAATCCAAAGCCATATGCCAAAAATGCTGTAAAAATTTCATATAAATACTATCAAGGAACAAGACGATTGGTTTTTAAACCAAAGGTATCTCGCATAATTTTTGGGTCTGGATGATTTTTGAAAGGATCATCAGGATAATAGGCAATGTGCATTGCACCCTGTTGATAAAGTGATTTTATCGTATCTGCCATCTCTTGTGTTGGAACTGGCTGATTATTTCTCCAATTCGTCGCTTGTAACTCAAAGACAGTTTTCTTCAAACCCTGTGGATAAGACTTCACCCGTTTGACAAGGTCGTTAAAAAATTTCTCTTTATCTTCAGCCTGCTCCATATAAGGCATTGCCATAATGGCGGTAAAATCATAACGTTTAAGTGACTGTTCTAAAGACTGCGCATACCAATTTTCTGAGTATGCATTTAAAGCCACTTGAGCATAAAGATTACGTGCTGTCACTAAATAAGGATGGTAATAACGGATTTCATCTGCCAACTGCATAGCAAAATCATCAATCGTTTTGGTCTTAAATGCTGTCCATTTTTGCAATTGTGCTTCATCTTGACGTATAGCCTCTAGGTCAGTTGAAATCCCCGCAGCTTTATATGCACTCAGCGCATAATCACTGCTGTCTTCATAATCTGACAGTGTGGTATCGTCATGGAACAAGATACCATTAAAATTGGACGACTTCGCCAAATCTTCATAAATTCCACGAATCACTTCACGCGCTTGAGGTGAATATGGCGACAAACGATGGTAGCCCATATTTAAATGATCAGATGTTTTCGCTTGTTGCGTCACCACCAAATGCTTAGATACCGGATTATTTTCAGGTAATTGCCACGCCAAAAGCGGCATCCATGCATATAAACGGTTCACTTGAGTACGGGACTGAATTTGCCATGCGACCCGATTAAACAAATCTGCACGCATCGGTAAATAGCGATTCGGGAAATATACCATATCTGCTGAACCATCTGCATCTGGATCAGAAAAAGCTTGTAAGTACACTGTGTTGACTTTCATGGCTTGAATACGATCAAGCAAGAGTCCGATATTTTTTTCTTCTTGTGCTGGATCAGGATCGTACAAATAGTCTAAATCGACATGCATAATTTTTTGTGCGCGATTATTATCATTTAAACCCATTTCACGGGTTTTAATATCTGCTAATAAATCTGCACGAGTGGTATCACTTTCGACCAAAATCCGATTCAAATGGCTGAGGGACTGCTTCACATTATTCCCCCCATCATCCAACGTAATGGTGATTGGCATACCCAATTGCTTCGCAATTTCGACTGTTTTCATGTTGTACTGTCCATAAGGCCACACCATCACCCGAGGACTACGAATACCATGTTTTTGTAAAACTTCATTGTTTTTCTTTAGATCGGTATAAATTCGTGTTGCATAAGCTTGATCAGACTCATAACTTTTGCTTTCTGGAGAATACAACCGTGTCGTTGCAGCAGGTTCAGAATTTCCTTGAGGATTGCCCAATATGCCACGGTGCAAATCATAACTGTGGTTACCAATCTCAACATAACCACTGTCTTGCATTTCTTTTAACTCAGCCCACGTCAAAATATCACTGCGTGGAATTTTTTGATCACCAAAACTGACTTGTTGACCTTGCGTTTCGATCCACGAGCCTACAACAGACAATACCACAGGAACCCGTTTTTCTTTTACAATCGGATAAGCATATTTATAAAAGCTTTGGTAACCATCATCGACGGTCAGTAATAACGGCTTTTTCGGTAATTTATATGAACCTTGATTGGCTTTAATCAATTGGTCTACGCTGATAAAGTGGAAGCCATCTTTCTTTAATGACTGAATCTGCTCGGCAAATTGTGTAGATTTAATCGCATATTGTGGAATCAATGCACGTTCATGATCGGTAATTTCATGATAACCAATGATCGTCAGTAAATTTCGATCAGGTGTATGCATGCCCGCATGGGTAATAGCACTCATAGAAGCAGCCAACAGGGTCAAACATGCAACGATGGGTTTAGAAAAACGATTCAACATAAATTTCCAGCTCATTGATTTTATAGATATTTACTTGAAAATAATTATATTCAACATTTAAAATCTTGAGATATCATTACTTTTCTACTTTATTCGTATAGCAACAACATTTAAGCGATTGAAGCAGAGGTCAAGCAAACATTCTTCATGGGATGTTTTATAAAATATAATTCTGAAATGAATATTAAAATGAAAGTTTTGTTTTATTTGCAGATTATGTCCTACACTTAACCACTATAAAGCTCACAATTTTTACGATTTGCTTACTTGTTTTCAACATGCTCAATTTTCTTCGCACCTAATAAAAAAACTCCAAGCGATGCTTAGAGTTTTTATGAACTGCAATACCAATCACACGTTTAGTCACGTGTTTTGACATCATATAATTCAATTTCAAAAATCAAGTTTGAGTTTGCAGGAATGATATTACCCATTTTACGTTCGCCATATGCCAAATGTGACGGCACGATCAATTTACGCTTACCGCCCACTTTCATTCCCATGATTCCTTGATCCCACCCCTTGATCACACGCCCAGTACCGATCACAGTTTCAAAATAGTTACCACGATCAAGTGAAGAGTCAAACTTGGTTCCATCTTCTAACCAGCCCGTATAATGTGTGGTAATTAAAGCACCTTTTACCGCTTCTTTACCTTCACCCACCACTAAATCGATAATCTCTAACTCAGCTGTCATTACTTTGCTCCGCATTTAAATGTTTGATTCAATCTCTATATTCGTTTGATATAACGAAGATTACTGCAACTGTGTCCACTCAATCACAGCTTGGGCAGTGTCACCAATTAAGGTCCATTCACCATCCATTACATTGAGCTGTAATTGCATGGTACGTTGGCAAAGGTGTTGAATTGCCTCAGTGGTTGCTTCAGACAACTGCCAAACATGTACATTAGACAATGTTTTTAATTTTGAACTGCGTTTGTACCATTCGGCAACAGCTGAACCATACGCCACTACAGCCACATTTTTACAACGTGCAGCCGCTTTTTTGACTTTATCTTCATCAGGCAACCCCACTTCGATCCATTGTACCAACTGCCCTGTCAGGTCTTTTTCCCACAGTGCCGGCTCATCCGTTTCAAATAAATCTTTGGTAAATTCTAAACCTTCATCGGCAAAACGCGCATATGCCAACACACGCACCATGAGACGTTCAATGGTTTCTGAAGGATGCAAAGCCATGGTCAGTTGATAATCACCATATTGATGTACATCCATATTGGCAATATTCAAATCTGCCTTATAAATCGTTGCTTTTAACGCCATGAAAAATCCAAAAATTCAAGTTCTCAAATATGGCGCTAGTCTATAAGATTTTAATAACCTTTACTGCGTTTTTTCGGCTGAATCTATGCGACAGTGCAAAATCGCACTTTCCAAACTTGCCCAATCTCGATCATGTTGCGTAATGACTTCTATTCGATTATCAATATTTTCTGCACCTGACTTATAGTTGAGTTGCTCAGGATTAAAATTAAAGGTCATCCAACCTTGATTGGTATTAAAAACACCCTTAATCCGTAACCAATTTTCTTGCTCACACAGTACATCTAATAGATCATAAAAATCGAATTGCCAACGTTTGGAAAATTTCCAACCTGCAACAGTATAGCCATTGGAAGATTCAACATAGTGATATGGAAATTGTTTGATTTCAGGCAAAGCTTCATCTGCTGAAAATTGTTTTTGTATATGAATCAATGGCATAATTTTACGTTGAATGCATCGGTGGGGTATATCTATTTGTTCAATTTGAATATTGCCCTGCTCTGCCATGATCCACGTTTGGATGCCAGTCAAATATTCATCTTTTAGATCGCTCAATACACGCTGATCAACCTCAGACATACTGTTTGTATGGGACACCAACACAATTTGCGCTGCTTTGAGCTGATCTTGATACAAATCCTGTGAAATCCAATCGGTATCGTGTAAACGTGAGCCATCAATCACGGTAAGCAAAGCCCGCATATTCACTTGTGACTGCCAATGGGGTTCAGTCAACTGTTCAATAAGCTGCGCAGGATGCCCCAAGCCTGTAGGTTCAATAAATAAACGGTCAGGCTTTTTTTCTTGAATCAACCGTGATAATGCAATTTGCATGGGTAATTGACTCGTACAACACAAACAGCCACCAAGGAGTTCTTTGACTTCATAGCCTTGTGCATTGGGTAATAATTGTTGATCAATCCCAATTTCCCCAAATTCATTCATCAGAATTGCCCATGTTTCATGTTCAGGCTTTTGTACCAATAATGCCTGTAACAAAGTGGTTTTTCCTGCACCCAAAAAACCAGAAATAATGTGGGTTTTGACTGTGACAGTCGTCATAATTTTCACAGAAGCATACTCAATCATGCATAAAATTTCATTTTCAAGCTTAGTGTAGAGTGTATCGTGTATAGATTCATCGCTGAATATTTTAAAAACCATCTCTTCGTGCTAAGTCAATCTTTTTCATCATAAAATAATTGTTTGAATCTTATATATCATGCGCTAAATGCTTTATTTTTATATCTTTTAAATACATATCAACAGCTTATTTTGTGTTATTAGTTTTCCTAAAACCTATTGAATATGGCAGAAATCAGGGACATTTTGTTAAAGCTAAGTAATTTTTTAGACGATATTTTAAGCAACTTGTCATATTTACATACATTTTAAGGGCAAAAAATGCATTATTTTTCACATGAAGTACACAAAAGTTAGCGATTTATGTCTGCTTCGTAACCCAAACTGTTTTCCTTTGTTTAGAAGGTTGCCTAAATTTCATTCAGCACTTAGCATAATTTTCGTTCCCAATGATTGTTGTCACTTACTCAATCTACTCGACAATGTAAAAATCTTGGGAGTTATTTTTAAATGAATAAGGATGCCGAAAATGAAACTCGTTAAAACATTACTTGCAACAACTTTTGCTCTCACTGCTGCAACTGCTTCTTTTGCTGCTACCGAAAAAGCGGCTGATGAAGCTGAAAAAGTCATTGTATCAACACAAGAAGGTACAACAACTGAAGATGCGTCTGCTGCTGCACAACCATCATCTGAACAGCCAGCAACTGAAAGTGCTGTTGAAGGTTCAGTACCTGCTGCTCCACAAGCAAACCAATAAAATGTGTTGACCTCCCTCAAGATAACAATTTAAGTTAAGTCCGCTTAGCTTTAAAAAAACCAGATCAAGCTGCGATCTGGTTTTTTTGTACTTAAGTATTTTAGTATTGTTCTCACTCATCATTTTCTGCCAATATTTTAATCGATGTACCTTGATCAATGCTTATGATTTAAAATGATCCACATGCTTCATCATAGATATTTATAATGATTAGATTTAATAAACCTATACTAAATTTATAATTTTATTTATCATTTTCAAAAACTTAAATAAAAATAAAGATTATCTACTGCACTTTATTCGACTAGCTTTCCACTATGGCATAGCTAGGCTTAGACCTATATTTCAGTCATTAATAGCCCCATATTGTGATTTGAATGGAACCATCGCTATGCGTTCAAAGATTGACTACAGTACTGAAGTGGCTATTTTAGGTGCAGGTCCTGTGGGTTTAACCATTGCTAACTACTTAAGTAAACAGGGCGTAAAAGTCACTGTGGTTGAACAGCTCGACAGTCTGATTGATTACCCTCGTGCCATTGGGATCGATGATGAATCTTTGCGTACCATTCAATCACTGGGTTTGGTAGATCAAGTATTACCTCATACTACACCGAACCATGCGATGCGCTTTCTTACACCGAAAGGTCGCTGTTTTGCGGATATTCAACCATTGACCCGTGAGTTTGGTTTCTCTCGTCGTAATGCATTTATTCAACCGCAAGTCGACAGCGTTTTACTGCAAGGTTTAAAACAGTACCAAGGGGCGCAAGTTTTATTCTCTCGTCAGTTGAATGAGTTTAGCCAAGATGCCAACGGTGTAACCTTAAACATCCAAAATAAAGATGGCGACAAAGAAGTTATTCATGCGCAATACTTGATTGCATGTGATGGCGGTAACTCAATTGTACGTCGTACTCTAAATATTGGTTTTGATGGTAAAACAGCACCAAATCAATGGATTGTCATTGACATTGAAAATGACCCATTGGCAACACCACACATCTATTTGTGTTGTGACCCTGTACGTCCTTATGTGTCTGCAGCATTACCTCATGGTATCCGCCGTTTTGAATTTATGGTCATGCCGGGTGAAACTCAAGAAGAACTGAGCAAGCCTGAAAATATTGCCAAATTATTGTCTAAAGTATTACCTACGACCGATGGGATCGAAGTGATTCGTCAGCGTGTCTATACCCATAATGCACGTATCGCAGATAAATTCCGTGTAGACCGTATTTTACTTGCTGGTGATGCTGCACACATCATGCCAGTATGGCAAGGTCAGGGTTATAATAGCGGTATGCGTGATGCCTTTAACTTAGCGTGGAAAATGGTTTTAGTTGTGCAAGGTAAAGCAACGCCTGATTTATTAGACTCTTACCAAGTCGAACGTAAAGACCATGCCAAAGCCATGATCGACCTTTCTGTGATGGCAGGTCATGTACTTGCTCCACCAAAGAAATGGCAAGGTTTTGTTCGTGATGGTATTGCCTACGCATTGAACTACATCAAACCAATTAAACAATACCTATTGGAAATGCGTTTTAAACCAATGCCTAAGTATCATGACGGTGCTTTACTTGCAGATGGTCATAAAGACTCACCTGTAGGCAAAATGTTTATCCAACCACAGGTTCAACTTGAAAATGGTCAAACCGTTTTACTTGATGAAGTGATTGGCAATGACTTTGCCGTAATCGCTTGGGGTGTAGATCCGAAATGGGGCATCAACGAAGCCAATATGAAAAAATGGCAAGCGTTAGGGGTTAAATTCATCCAAGTATTGCCTGCCGTTCAGTTAGACAATGAAAAACGTAAAATCCATGATGGTGTGATTACCATTGGTGATATCGGTACCGAGATTCGTTCGTGGTTCGGCAAGACAGATCAAGCAATCGTCATTTTACGTCCTGACCGCTTTGTTGCAGCTTTAGCAATTCCACAAACCATGAATACGGTCAGTCAGCAATTATTTAGCAAACTCCATGCGAAATAACACAGCAATATTTTGATCATGTGCAAGAATCACCATGTTTCAAACATGGTGATTCTTTTAATGTAATTCATCCCTTCCTCTGTATTTCATTTTTGTTTTACACATTGACGTTATTCATTTTTCACCTCAACAGACTTCTGTAAATAAAAAGCTGTATTGAATACTAAATTTAAGCATAATATCATCATTCAAATTAAGCCTTTTATTCTTATGAAAAAAATTATTTTAATTGCATTTATTTCCACACTCATAGCCTGTTCAAAAGCCATACCCGAACAAAATGCCTCATCAAACCAAACGGAAGCAAGTATTTCACTACAACCTTCAAAAAATACTTTCGATAGCACACGCTTTATGCGTAGTGATGAGGCAGGACCTTTATGTCCTCAAGACTCCCTACAATGTTATGCTTATGCACAAGAGCAACTTCGTTCTAAATATCCTGATTTAATCCAAAAAATTGGCGATGGTATTAGTATTCAATTTTTTGATGGCACAATTAAAAAATATATGCCAAGTCGAGGCAAAGAAGATCATCCTGACTACTGTGAAGTCTGTGCTTATACTGTGGTCAATGAATATCCGGCGATTGATTCTTTACTTCTACATATTCAATATTATGAAGGCTCAAGTTATAGCGTGCTCAATTTAAAAACAGGTCGTGAAACCAGTCTGTCAGGTCTACCCACATTTAGTCCAGATTATAAATACATGCTGAGCATTAATAGTGACTTAGAAGCGGGTTATACTGACAATGAGCTCAATATTTACCAGCTTGATGACCAGCATAATCCTCAACTCATTTTTGAAGCAGTTAAAACCATTCCACAGTTTCAGAGTGAAAATAATATTGGCTTCTCTGCTGCAACATGGCTAGAAAACACAAAATTTATTGTGCAGTCAGACTATCTTTCAAATACCGAAAACTATTCCAATGACTATCCACATAAATTTTATCAATTTAGTTTAATGAATAATGATGCAACACCGCATTGGTCTGTCGAAACATTGTCAGAAGAAAGCTATCAGAAATTAAAAGATCAATAAGCAAATTTTCAGGTTTCACTTGGCGGCTATTAAATCGCCAAGTGCTGCCTAATGACTGATACAGCTTGCAAGCAAGCTACATTTGACTGAGTTAGGTTTAACATCCGTTTTGAACATGGTTTGAACTCATTTCCATCATTAAAACTAAACTCACCATGGCACCCGTCAAAACATCTCCATATAAAATTGCTCTTTTAAAATTTTTAAAATTAAATCAATGGCTTCATTCTTTTGATCTTTACGATAACTTGCATATAAACCAATCATCGGCAACGGCTCAAGCGTATTTTTCACCACGATCTTATCACCCAATAAGGGAATCACATAGGCAGGAACCAAACTCCACCCCACGCCCATCCCCACCAGATTGACATTGAGTAGAATATTGGTCGACTTCTGTACCACATTGACATTTAATTTTGATTGCTTGAAAAAATCCTGAATAATTTTATGTAGTTGTGGCGATGCATCTTCATCACTAATGACAAAATCTTGCTGATTAAATGACTTAATCCCGACATGCTTTTGTTGTGCAAAAGGTGAATCTTTAGGAATAATCAGAGTCAAAGGCTCTTGAAAAACCTGCATACTTTCAAACTCCTCGTCATCTCCAAGATAACGTGTGAAAGCAATGTCAATTTCCCCTTTACGCAATGCTTTAAACTGATCAGAATCAGTCAAACTATGAAAATCAATTTTAATATCAGGAAAATGTGCCCGAATATTGGGCATGATATACGGAAAAACTTTCATTTCAGCCACAGGAACGAAGCCAATATTCAGTTGATCTTTATGAATTTTAGCAATCTGACGTGCATCAAAAATTGCCTTTTCCGCATGTTCCAAACTGAGCAATGCTTCTTTTAGAAATGCCCGCCCTTCCTCAGTGAGCTCCACTTTTCGGTTGGAACGAATCAACAGTTGCACACCAACCTCTTGCTCTAAGTCTTTGATTTGTTGACTTAAAGAAGGCTGAACTGTAAACATCCTTTGTGCAGCTTTCGTAAAATTTAATTCCTCTGCCACTGCTACAAAATAGCGTAAATGACGTAATTCCATAGGTTTAGCCTTCTATTTTGCCGAAATTAGTTTTGGTGCAACGCTCATTTTGTATAACAACATGGTCATGAGTACAATCACTGCACAAAAAAGATATGTGAATTGATAACCCAAGTAAGCAATGATCAAGCCCATAACCACTGAACCAACTGCCATACCAAAATCAAACAAAGTGAAAAAAGTTGAAATCGAATACCCCATTCGCTCTTTGGGTACAGCTTGAATGGCAACGGTTTGAAAACATGGAAATAATGAACCATAACCGATACCAATAAAAACTGCTGCTAGCCACAAAATCCATTGTGAATGTACAAAACTGACAATCACTAAACCGATTGCAAAAAATACAAAAGATGGATAAATCACAGCACTCGCCCCTTTACGATCGTAAATTTTCCCAACCCAAGGGCGTACAATAATCATCGCCAACGCAAAAATAATAAAAAATAAGCTGACATATTGCAGTAAATTTTGCATTTCCGCATAGGCAGTAATAAAACTCATAATACTTGAATAAGAAAATGCAACCAGTAACGCCACACAACCGATAGGTACAGCACGTTGCTCAATAATATCTGAAAACTGCACACGCGTTTGAAGCGTTGTTTTTTGGTTTTTAACAGCAGAGTTTGATGCTAAAGGAATCATTAAACAAAAAATAAAACCAACACAAATAATTGCAGTCAAGACTTGAAAAACCGTTATAAAATCAGCATATTGCAAAACAGTTAAAGCAATCAATGGACCAAATACCACAGCCAAATTGGTTGACATCACATAATAGCCCATGCCCTCACCTTTACGTTGTTCAGGAATAAATTCATTGGCAATGGGCACGGCAACTGTCGTGAGAACACTAAACCAAATCCCATGAATAAAGCGAACAACCAATAAGATCCATAAATTATCTGCAAACAAATACGTAAAAGCACAAAGCACGAATAATAATTCAGAACCTCGAAAGGCGATTTTTTCCCCTATTTTTTCAATGATTAAGCCTGAAAATGGACGAATCGCAATAGAAGACACTAAAAATAATGTCAGGGCTAAACCAGCTTGCTGAACAGAGCCCCCCAAAGACTTTAAAATATAAACAGGTAAAATGGTTAAAAATGCAAAATAGTAAGTGAACAAGAATAAATTATTAAAAATGCATAAAATAAAGTTTCTATTCCACAGTTTTTCAGGCTGTATTGCAACCATGCGATTCATACTTGCACCTGTGTTTTTATTGTTTGAATAGGTGCTAAAGCCAATGCGACCAAATCATGAATATAGGCAGCATCAGGCATTTTATTAAAGAAAATAATTTGATAATGAATCGGAGCATAAATACTATCAAGCATCAATTCAAATGGATAATGTTCACAAATTTCACCCCGTTGAATTGCCAACTGAATCAGCTTTCGTGTTTCTTCTCGTCTAGGCAATAAATACTGCTGAAAAAACTCACCTGCTGCTTCTCGATTTTCCGCCATGACCACCAATAAAGCACGTCCGACTTGATGATCTAAGGCTTTGGCTAATTTTAATAATTGTTGCTCTAAATTGAATTGTAGACTTTGTGAGAAATCCATGTCAAAAATCGAAGCGGTATAGGCTTTAAAGGCTTCAAAAACTAAATCGGACTTGTGTTTCCACCAACGATAAATCGTTGACTTAGCAACACCTGAACGCAAAGCCACATCCTCAATCGTGAATTTACGATAATCATGCTCTTCTAAAGCTTCCACCACTGCATCCAAAATACATTGTTTACGGCGGGCGGTTTTTTCAATTTCCATCATCCCTGCACCAAACGATACGCTACGTTTCGTTTGATTTTAAGAAATCGTGTCTGTCTTGCTAAATAGTTTTTTCCTTTCAGATCATCACTAAAAACAATCAATCGATTGCATTGTTTTTTATTTTTATAAAATTTTAAAAGCATGTTTTGAATAAACTGATGTTTAGAAAATCACTTTCAATGGCATTGTTCACCCATAAAAAAACCTCCTAACAGGAGGTTTTTGTCAGCTATTTGAGCTTTTCTTATAAATACTACATGATGGATGATGGTTTTCTTGCAAACGAGCAACTTTACGATGCTCCGCAGCTTCAAAACGGCAACGCTTCCAATCATTGTCTAAATTTAAAGGCGGAATTTGTTTTGGCTTACCATTTTCATCCACAGCAACCATCGTAAAATAACAACTATTAGTATGACGAATCGAGCGCTTTTGAATATTTTGTGCCTCTACACGAATGCCGATTTCCATAGAAGTACGACCAACGTGATTCACACTCGCTAAGAATGTCACCAACTCACCGACATGAATCGGCTCTTTAAAGTTCACTTTATCCACTGACAAAGTGACAACATAACTGCCCGAATAACGGCTTGCACATGCATAAGCAACTTGGTCGAGCAGCTTTAAAATTGTACCCCCATGTACATTACCTGAAAAGTTTGCCATGTCAGGGGTCATCAAAATAGACATCGTTAATTCAGATTGGTCTTCTGTTGTAGGGATCATTTGATCGAGTGGTGACATTATTTTCTTGACTCAGTGTTAAGACAGGAGATAGAGAACTATTATTATATATCTTTTCAAGCAAAAAAAATGTTTAATTCGGCAATTGACCATTATCTGACATGATATTGTTTGATTGAATCATTTATAAAATATATGGTTCATCCCTTTTCATCATGATTTTTTTCAATGAGACGTAACATTTCCATGGGAATATTGTCATAGCTAAGATCGTGTTTACTCATACTACACAATTGGATTTCATAAGATTGATCCAAATTTATTTTTGTAACCACAAAGATCACTTCAGGCTGTGTTGCGAGTTTTACTTGTTGACCGACTGCAATTTTCGTCATTTTAATTTCATAATCCTAATCATTAATATTTGTTCAATATTAAATTTTTTGGATTATAAATTTTTCATTAAAGATAGTAAATTTAAATTAATGATTTTTAAACCCATAATATAACCAAATCACATTATTTATTTAAAAATTGACTCATGCCATAGTTCAAAACGATCAATCAATTATGCACGGTCAATTCAGAAAACTGCCCATTTTGTTGATCTTGTTTCTTAATATTTAACACAGTTTTAATATCGTTCAGTCGCTCATTGGCAGCATCTCGTCCAACTTGCATGGTGTATTCGCGAGTTTTTACATCAAAAATATGTGCTTTTTCACGCAGATCAGGCTGTATGACAATATCAGCACTTTTTAGTTCTTCCGCTGCCAAATGACTTTGCATAATATTAATATTTTGGTTAAACAATCCCCACATGTTGGTGGTTTCAGTATAAACAGGTTGCGCTAAGATATTGACTGCAATGACAATATCAGCACCAAGCTCTCGTGCAACTTCTACAGGTACAGGACTAACTAAGCCACCATCAACATATTCATGCCCTTCGATTTGAGTCGGAATAAACATACTTGGAATAGACACTGAAGCACGTACAGCCTGCCCAGTATTCCCATAATTAAAAACAACTTTTTTACCATTTCTCAGTTCAGTTGCGACCACATACATCGGTATTTTCATGTGTTCAAGTGGCTGCTGTCCGACTTGAGCATTGATATAATCTTCAACTTTTTGACCATCAAAAAAGCCTTTCATGCCTATTTTAAATTCACGAACATCTTTAACTTTCAAATTTAAAGCGATTTCACGTAATTCTTGCGCAGATTTACCACTCGCATACAGTGAACCGACAATACTTCCTGCACTCGTTCCGACGATAAAATCAGGCTTAATTCCTTGTTGTTCTAATACTTCAATGACACCAATATGTGCATAACCTCGTGCACCACCACTGCCTAAAACCAATGCAATTACTGGTTTTTTTTGAGAATCTTTAAATTTATAAAAACTTTTGTCGAGCTGAGAGCGTGCTACAGCATGGGCTTGCACAGCTGCTGTACTCTCTAAAGGCACACTTTGACAGCCAATCAGCATAAAACTACAACTGACCAACGATAAGATAATTTTTTTCATAAAAATATGATTCTCACTTTTACATATATCACAGCACAAATGCAGCCAAAAAACTGTTAAATTTTTTTGTCATATTTAAAACATATAATCAGAAAATTGTTGTATAGCCTCATCACGAGACAAATGACTCAATAAAAATATATAAACGGTTTAATTTGTAGTTCAGTCGTTTCATTTTTAAATAATACTTTTTTGCTCACATCTATTTTGAAATAATAAAGAGAAGCCAAAATCTTTAGCTTCTCTTTGCTGCGATTAGTTAAACAAAAAACTTCAAGATCAACTGAATCACTGTGGCATTAATCAAGTCGACAAAGAATGCACCGCATAAAGGTACAATCAGGAATGCTTTATGTGAAGGACCATACATATTGGTGATGGCTTGCATATTTGCAACCGCTGTTGGTGTTGCGCCCATCCCAAAACCACAATGACCCGCAGCTAATACTGCTGCATCGTAGTTTTTACCCATAACACGGAAAGTCACAAATCCAGCATAAAGCGCCATCGTTAAGGTTTGTGCTGTTAAAATCACCACCAATGGACCTGCTAAATCTGCTAATTGCCAAAGTTTCAATGATAACAATGCCATCGCCAAATATAGTGATAATGCAGCATTACCAAATACATCAATCGCACGATCAAACATATTAATACGTAATACACTTTCTAAGATATTACGTAAAATAACACCACCACCTAATGCCCAAACAAAAGTGGGTAATTCAAACCACTGCCCTTTACTAAAGCCTGTCATAAATTCAGCAAAAGCCAAACACGCTGCAAATAAACCTAGAGTCGTGATTGCATTATCAGCAGTAATCAAGCGGACTTGTTGTGGATATTCAAAAGGAACATATTCACCTAAACCACTCAATGGCTCACTGTTAGCATCGTCTACTTCACTGCGCGTTCTCGGGCTAGCAAGTTGATAACGGTTAATTAATAGTTTTGCCAACGGCCCGCCAATGATCCCACCAATAATCAAACCAAAGGTCGCGCTCGCCATACCTAAAGCCAATGCACCTTGGATGCCGTGTTCAGATTCTAAGATTCCACCCCAAGCACCCGCTGTACCATGACCACCTGTGAGGGTAATTGAACCTGCGATAAGACCAATTAATGGATCTAGACCTAAAGCAGATGCCAAACTCATTCCCACAATATCTTGCACAATAATAAATGACGCGACGCAGACAAGGAAAATAACCAAGCCAATGCCACCTTCTTTAAGTTTGGCAAAGTTTGCACTCAAACCAATAGAAGCAAAGAAAACAAGCATAAAACTTGTTTGTAATTCACTACTTGTGGTAATACTATAGCCAAATAAATTATGTACAATCAAAGAAATAACCGCTGCAACCAAACCGCCTGCAACGGGTTCAGGAATATTATATTTACGTAAAAATTCAATTTTTTGAACAAGGAAACGCCCTAATAACAGCACGATGACGGCTGCTATCAGCGTATAAAAGGCATTAAAAGTAAATTCCATCATTATTTCCATTTAATTGAGGTGATACTTTTTGTTCTACAGTCTTATTTATACTTAAATATTTACTTCAAGTATAAGCGGATAAAACTGCACAACGAAAAGACAGATAGAACAATTAAAGTTCTGAGTTAAATTACCCCATGAGTGGCTATATTTTTTGATGGATAAAAATATGATAAACATATTAAATCTATTTGAGAAATCATCATTATTCCTTCTATCATTGATAAAATGGATAGTTTCATCAAAAAACATCAGAATTTACAGCCTATCCCAAGGGATCACATCGTGAATAAACTGAAGCAACAACATTCAAGTGTAAAAATGCTGTCTTAACTATTATCGCTTTTCAAAACATGGTTTTTAGCGACTTTAAAAAGATCGAACATTATGCTTAATTTCAAAAAAATATCAGCTTTTTTTACAAATTTATGCCTTTTTCCATCCTATTATTAGACTAAAGTTATAGATAGCGCTTTTATAGTGATAAATTTTAGCGTGAAGATAAAGTATAAATTTTTAGCAATATGTAAATAAAAACAGGAACTCATAGAGTTCCTGTTATTTTCATCTTCTGGTCACTTAAATGTGATTAGAAGTCATATTTCGCCATCAAACCTAAACGACTATCACGACCTTTTGCACCGCCTACAGTTTCACGCTCACCATAGACATATTCAGTACCGAATGTAATTGGTTTCACAGGGCTATACATCACGTTTAACCAACCTTGTTGTAACTTTTCATTCGCATCAGCGCCTAAAGTACTATCATCATAAAATGCTGCACCATAACCAATAGTACTGCGTAATTTAGGTGTAATCTTATAGGTTGCCCCTACAGTTACTGCATCAATATCAGTTAAGTCGATATCTGTTTTATTTGTTTCAACTTGGTATGGGTTTTCTGTATACAATAAGAAGAAGTTATCACCTTTTACATGAGAATAATCACCAAATACGGTTAATTGTTCAGCAAGATTCAGTTTAGCACCCAAACCTACCCCCCAACCAAACTCAGTTGCGTCATCAGCAGCACGTGCACGTACTTCTTGAATCAAAGCACGACCTGTTAACAAAGCAGTATCACCCAATTTATGGCTAATTTTTGCAGTTGCCGCAGGTAAACGGTTTTCGTCACGACCTTTTTCTAAACCAACAAAGTATTGAGTATTTGCGTCTAGTTTATCGCTATAACGAACCATTGGAGTACGTTTTGTTCCAATCCCTAATGGTGAGTTGAAATCTAACATTTCTGGCTGAGTTTCAGTTGATAAGAACGATGATGTCGTTTGACCAAATAACCAATTATTATAGTTTAAGTAAGCATGACGAATACGTACTGTGTCACTTGAACCACGGAAATCGATTTCGATTTTACCGCCAACATCCGCACCTTGAACTGGCGCTTTAAAGTCTAAACCAATACGTGATGTTGCTGCTGTACTATAAAGGCGATCATCATTTTTTTCATCGCCTGCTTTATTAAGATCAACCTCATTGATACGGTTAAAAATACCGTCACCACCTTTTGCTTGATAAGAAGCATCTGCACGAACAAAACCATAAAGATTTACATCAGCACCCGTTTTAGATTTTAAAGAGGCTAAAGGTGACTGTGGTGCAGCAGGTTGAGCTGCGACTTCTTGTAATGTAACTTGTTGTTGCTGTTGTACTTGTTGTTGCTGTTGTACCAATGCTTTTAAAGCTTCAACCTCTTGACGAAGTTGTTTAATTTCCTCTTGATCAGATGTTGCTGCGTTTGCTGTCGTAACCATCAATGCTGTTACGGTTAGGGCTAAGCTCTTCAAAACAAATGTTTTACTGCTGAGGAATTGACTCATGAAAAACTCCTAGTTTTTAATCCTGTTGTGCGTCCGTGCAAGCATTGGTTGAATCCCCCCTATATCATGTTGAAACAACCAATATTTTTTGTGATCAGCAATCATTTCTTAATCTGCTAAATCAACAGATGCACTTCTGCTTTTTTGTTAAATTATGAAAGCGTTAAACTTAAGTTAAAACATAAAAGTAACATTATGTGTAAAATAATAACACACTTGTAATTTATCTTAACTCAACAGCTTTATTAAAATCAGTTTTAACGAATAACATTGTATTTTCAATTCTTATTTCAGATTAACTTTGCATTTTTTGTTATATATTCTTACATTTATGCTGCAAAATAGCAGATCATTATTTTATGACTAAGACTAATGTCTAGGCATATTTCTATGACTTTGCACAAAAATATGAAAATTTGATGAAGTATCTTCCTCAATTCCTCCCCCACCGAGCGCCATAAGTATCACTTCAACGTTAAATCAACGATGATTTTTTACTGCTGTAATTGCAACTCTTTTTTAACAAACAAAATGGCAATCCCCCCTGCGGCAGTAAATCCCAGCATTAAAATCCCCATATTTAACACATGATTAAACATTAGAAAATTCAGTAAAATCCCACCCACTAAACCACATGTAAATTGAGCACTGCCCATAATTGCACTGGCCGTCCCTGCGCGTTCACCTTGTTTAGACATTGCCAAAGCCATTGCATTGGGGCCTGTAAAACCAATTCCTGAAACAGTGAAAAACAGTCCCACCATCACTACCCAAAGCGGTGTATCAAGAAATAATCCTGAAATAACGATCAGCATAGAACCCAAAATTTGACTCAATCCACCCAATTGCAAACGCTGCACGACAGAGAATTTTTTTGCCAATTTTTTATTTAAAAATGAAATACACATAATACCTAAGGCATTAAAACCAAAGGCATAAGCAAACTGTTGTTCATTCAGATGGTATTGATCCATCAATACTGCAGCGGCAGAACCAATATAAGCAAAAAGTGCAGCCCCTGTTAAACAACCTGCAAGCATAGGTAAATAAAAACTACGATCTTTGCAAATCTCTACATACAGTTGTAAGACTTGTCTCATATTGAGTTGTAAACGGCGTTCTACAGGCAATGTTTCTTTAAAGAAAAAATGCACACATGCCAAACAAAAAAAGCCAATCAACATTAAGACAATAAAAACAGCATGCCACTCAAAAAAGTATAAAATCCAAGCACCCAAAGTTGGTGCGAGCACAGGTGCAATCCCCATAACAATCATCATACTGGCAAAAGCCTGTGCTGAACCTTGCACATCGAGTTGATCTCGAATGGCTGCACGTGCCATCACTACGCCTACGCAACCTCCAAGCGCTTGCAACACACGTGCCGCAATCAACGACCATTGATCATTGGCTAAAACGCACAGCAAACTCGCACAAGCAAATAAGGTCATCCCAAAGTACAATGGTTTTTTACGTCCAATGCGGTCACTGATTGGACCATAAATCAATTGCCCTACAGCCAAACCAAAGAAATATGCGGGCAATGAATTGGCAACTTGTTGTGTCGAGATATTAAAGTCTTGCGCCATTTGTGGTAAAGCAGGTAAATACATGTCGATCGACAAGGGTCCAAGCGATGTAAAGAGTGCGAGTAGCAAAATCCAACCCATTGAATATTGCGCTTTGACCTGTTGTTGAGACATAGAAAGTATGAATTTAATCGGAGGAAATGCAGACAAGTGTAACGCTTGCATTGTATTATTTCTATTGCTGATTAATTGAAGTTTCACATGTTACGCTTTGATTATTTTTAGACTTATTAAAAAGTGCTACACAAGGAATCGTTTTGAACACATGGCTCAATCGACTTAAAAAAGCAACCTACAATACCAGTATTATGTATAACATTCGCATGATTATTGCTTTTGCAGGGACGGCTTTTGTACCGTATTTCTTAGACCAGCAGTTGATGACCATTCCTTTAACTTTAGGTGTCGTAGCGGCAGGTTTAAGTGATATTGATGATCGTTTTTCTGTGCGCATCATGAACTTGGTCTATACCTATATTGGTTTTTTTGTGACTGCTGCCTCTGTGACCTTGCTCTTTCCTTATCCGATATTGTTTGCATTAGGGCTAATCATCTCCTGTATTGGCTGGATTTTATTAGGCTCCTTAGGTCGACGTTACGCCACCATCTCTTACGGTTGCTTAGTCATTTCAGTTTATTCGATGCTCGGTGTGCACTTGTTTGAACCTTGGTATATGCAACCCAGTTTATTGGTCATTGGGGCTGCATGGTATGGACTGATTTCAACCATCAGTTTCTTATTATTTCCTGTACGCCAAGTACAAGACAAACTTGCACAATGTTATTCGGCTTTAGGCGATTTTTTATTTTCAAAATCCAATCTGTTTGATGTTGATATGACTTCTGAAAGCTATCAACAGAGTATGATCAGTCTATCTATGGAAAATGGTCAATTGATTGGCATTTTCAACGATATGAAAACTGCCCTATTGACACGTTTAAAAGGTGACCGTGGTCAACGTGATACGCGCCGCAGTTTGCAATACTACTTTGTCGCACAAGATATTCATGAACGTGCAGATTCAGCTCACATTGATTATCAAAAATTAGCTAAAATATTTGAACATAGTGACATTTTATTTCGCTTCCAACGGATTTTATCCTTACAAGGCAAAGCATGTAAGGATTTGAGTGACAGCATTCTAAACCGTACTACTTATCAACATAATGCGCGTTTTAGTCATGCTTTTAAAAATTTGAGACATTCTTTAGAACGACTGCGCACAGAACAAAATTATGATCAAATTTGGGTCAATGCGTTATTTTCCTTATATCAAAATTTAAAGTCGATCGATGCCCAACTCAAAAATGTCGAAACTGAACGCCATATTAAATATGATCAAAGTAAACACATCGAAAACCAACTCAAAGATGATGACTTAAAAGGTTTGGATGATATTTTCAGTCGGATTAAACAACATTTAACCCCTGAATCAGTCCTATTCCGTCATGCGATTCGGGTATCTGTGGTGCTGTTTATTGGTTACATCTTTGTACAAATCACTAAAATTGAATATGGCTATTGGGTCTTACTCACTGCGCTTTTCGTCAGCCAACCCAACTTTAATGCCACCAAGCGTCGTTTACGCCTAAGAATTATCGGGACTTTGGCTGGGATTATTGCTGGTTATGCGATTCTCTATTTTGTGCCGACTGTAGAAGGACAACTCTTATTACTCATTCTAAGCGGGGTTTTATTCTTCGATTTACGCAGTAAACAATATGCTCAAGCAACTGCTTTCATTACGATTTTAGCGCTCATTAATTTTAATTTAGATGGTTTAGGTTTTGAAGCCGCATTGCCCCGTCTAATTGACACCATCATCGGTTGTGCTTTTGCATGGTTTGGTGTGAGCTTTATTTTCCCAGATTGGAAATTCCGCCGCTTACCACGCACCATCAATCGTTCTTTAGAATCACAATGTCAGTATTTGGCTGAAGTTGTTGATCAATATCATCATGGTCGTAACAATGCGCTGAATTATCGTATTGTCCGCCGAGCTGCACATAATACCGATGCCGATGTTGCATCATTAATTTCTACTTTAGCCACTGAACCCGATTTTGACCCTACACAAAAAACCTTGGCATTTGAGTTTTTATGTTTAAATCATACTTTTATTAGCTATATTGCAGCATTAGGTGCACATCGTGAAAAAATTCATGATCCAGAGATTTTAGGTTTACTCGATCAAGCACTTGATGATATTAAAGGTGCGTTATTAAGAGACGAAATGCCTGATTTAACTGCACATAATATGTTGCAAACCATTCGTTTACGTTTAAATCAGTCTGATGAAGACTCAGCAAAAGCTTTGATTATTTTACAACAACTGTCTTTAATGTTTAGCATTTTAAAACAACTCAGTACGCTCAAACAAAGTTTAAGCCACGAACGAGATGACCAGTCAACTGAACTTGCTTCACTGTAAACTCAATGCATTTTGCAGGTATTTTGGTAGAATATACTGACGATTTGAATGTAAATAATGCTAAACTCTGCTTAGCTCTATATATTTTTTTAATACTGACATTATGACTGCCAAAAATCTTTACGCTTATACCCTACAACCTGTGCCGTATGAAGTTACTGAGGCGGAACAACGCAATGCTCAATTAATGATTTGGCGCAGTACCAATAAAATTGGTACCAAAGCGTGGGCAATCATGGGTGTGATTACCGCATTATCTCTACTTGGTCTTATTTTTATTAAAAATTATTCCACTGTCATTTTTTGGGTCTTGCTTGCCTGTGTTGCAATTTACCTCCTTGTACGTAAATTTGGCTTGGAATGGTATGTTAAACGTAAGATGAACGAATTCCCAGTGCAAGAAATCAAAGGCATTAAACTCGGCGTCCAACCCCACGGCATCGTAATGCGTCAGCAAATGGGCATGCAAGAAGGTGTTGGAACGATTGGTTGGAAAGATATTTATGAATGGTATAATACCCCAGATTTTTTATTGGTGAACTTTAAAGTCAAAGGTCAACAAGGTGCTTACATCCTTCCAAGTCGTATGAACAGCAAGAACTTTTCTTTTGAAACCGTACGCAAACATTTAAAAGAAACTGTAGGCGAACCAAAAACGCTTTAATTTCATATCAATATTAAGCCTCCTGTTAAGGAGGCTTTTTTAATGCATAAAACATAATGATAATGAGAATAAATATTATCTTTAAATCCATTCTCTCTACAATTTATTCAGTTATAATTGCCACATTCAAATTCTGCCTTTTACCTGAACACACATGTTTAAAAAAATACTTTTCCAACTTCATTGGTTTTTCGGGATTACTGCTGGCTTGATTCTCTCCATTATGGGGGTCACTGGTGCGATTTATTCTTATGAACAGCCGATTCAAAAATTACTCAATCCAGACAGTTATACGGTACAAGTCGAAAATCGAGCAAAACTTAGCCCTGCTGAAATTTATCAACATTTTCAGACCACACAGCCTGAAATCAAGATTAATAGCATCACCATAGACCAAGCGCCAAATGCCAGTTCAAGTATCAATATTGAGAAAGAAGGTGCACGTAAAGGCTTCAATATGATGATCAACCCGTACACAGCAGCAGTACTTCCTGATATTAAAGGAAGAGAATTTTTTCAATTTGTTCAACAATTACATCGTAATTTAACCGTTGGACCCGTCGGTAAACAAATTACAGGTGCATGTACCCTCATTCTGATTTATTTCATTCTCAGTGGTTTGTACTTACGTTGGCCTAAAAAACATTCATTGAAACAATGGTTCAGCATTAAACCTCAACTCAAAGGCCGTAACTTCCTCTGGGATTTACATGCGGTTGTTGGCACTTGGGTGGTCATCTTCTATCTTTTATTAGCTGTAACAGGCTTATATTGGTCGTATGATTGGTGGCGTAATGGCATGTACACAGTTTTAGGCGTGGATCGTCCACAACCTGAAATGCAAGCAGGTGCAGGTAAAGCAAAACCAAATGAACATGCAGTAACTGAAGCTCAGGCAAAAAATGAACGCCGTGGTTCAGCAGAAGGTGAAAGACAAGGTAAAGGTCGAGATAAAGCCAAAATTGATCCAAGTCAAATTGTCATCGCTTATACACAAACATGGACGGGCTTTCATGCACAATATAAACAAGCGTATTCATCAATCACCCTCTCTACTCCGAAAAAAGCAGATGGTGTCATGGACGTTTCTTTTGTAGATGCGATTCCACAACATGAACGCGCTCGTAACAAAGCAACGTTTAATTATCAAAACAATCAAATTGAAAAAATTGAGCTTTATGAAGATAAAAAGCTCAATGAAAAAATTATGAGCAGTATGTTACCTGTGCATCGTGGTAGCTTCTTTGGTCCAATTTATCAATTCTTGGTCATGTTGGCTGCACTCTGTATGCCATTATTCTTTGTGACAGGTTGGATGCTGTATCTGAAACGCCGTAAACAAAAGAAATTAACATTAGCTGCACGCAACCAAACTGCAATTGTTGATATTGATCCAAATGCTACCCCTTGGCTGATCAGTTATGCGTCGCAAACAGGCGTATCTGAACAATTGGCTTGGCGTACAGCCACCAACTTACAAGCAGCTCGTCAACCTGTGACAGTCAAAGCAATACAAGACTTAACCTTAGCAGACTTGCAAAACTCCCCACAAATCTTATTTGTAGTCAGTACTTATGGCACAGGCGAAGCACCTGATTTAGCCATCACATTTGTCAAAAAATTAATGACACAATCTTTAGACTTAAAACATCTAAAATATGCAGTTTTAGCTTTAGGTTCACAAGAATATCCAGAGACTTATTGCAGCTTTGGTCATCAACTCGATGCTTGGTTACAACGTAATCACGCACAAGCCTTGTTTAAAACCGTTGAAGTCGATAATGGCAATGCCACTGATATTGCGAAATGGACATCTGCCCTTGCACAAATCACGCAACTTAAACTCAGCAATATGAGTATTGAAAAAGTCTTTGATCAATGGACATTAAAGAAACAACAATTACTTAATCCACATAGCTTAGGTGCACCAGCATTCAATCTAGAATTACAAGCAACACATGAAGTTACTTGGCAAGCAGGTGATATTGCGGAAATTCAAACAGGAAATAGTCCTGAGCGTATCCAAGCATTTATGCAAAAATATCAAATTTCAGCTCAAACACCTGTAGATGGACAAGATCAAAAGATTCAACATGCGCTGTGGAATCGTCAACTCAATGTCGATGTTGAACCTTTTGCCAACATGCAGCATTTACTTGAACAATTACCTATATTACCTACTCGAGAATATTCAATTGCCAGTATTCCATCACAGCAGATTTTACGTTTGGTAGTACGCCAACAAAGCGATGAAAATGGTGAGCTTGGTTTAGGTTCAGGTTGGTTAACACAACATTGCCAAGTGAATGATCAAATTGCGATGCGTATCCGTACCAATCCGTCATTCCATTTAATCGATGACAATCGCCCAATTATTTGTATTGGTAATGGAACAGGCATTGCAGGATTGATGAGTTTGATCCATAGTCGTGTGCGCTCAAGTTATACAGATAATTGGCTGATCTTTGGTGAGCGCCAACAAGCACATGACTTCTTCTTTAAAGAAACCTTAGAAGCATGGCAAACCACAGGAATGCTTAAACATTTAGATCTGGCATTTTCACGTGACCAAGTCGAGAAAGTCTATGTGCATCATAAACTCCGTGAACAAGAACAACGATTAAAGGCTTGGATCACACAAGGTGCTGTCATCTATGTTTGTGGTAGCATTCAAGGCATGGCAAGTGATGTTGACCAAGCATTGGTAGATATCTTAGGTGAACAACAAGTCAATCAGTTACGTGAAAATGGTCGCTATAAACGTGATGTGTACTGATTTATTTTTAAATTTTCCAAAAAATTAAAATCAAACCGAGCCACATGGCTCGGTTTTTTTTATTTTGCTCACTATCAACTGACTTTACAATTTCAACGCTCAATAAAGCTAAGGCTTTGTTAAAATAATAAATAATCTTGTTTAAAATGATGATAATAGCGCGAATGAAGTTCTCTATTTTACTGCGTAGTAGCTTATTTATTCTAGGTCTCGTCCTATTTGGAGATGGTCTTATTCTTATTTTGCAAAATAAAATCCATCTAGGCACAATTCTGCCCTTTTGTATTGGACTATGCTTTCTCATCTACGTGATTTTTTATCAAAAAATTCAAAATATGCTACAAAAAAACCTAAAACTAAAAATATTTTGGCAAGTGGGATGGGGTTTCTTTAGTCTATGGGCTATCAGTGTCTTGGCTTTTTTTATCTACTTACATGAACAAACCCAAGCAAACACCCCAATAATACAAGTCGATGCCATTATTATTTTGGGTAGCGGTATCATCCAAGGTCGTCCCTCACCTACGCTCGCCTCACGCCTTGATACAGCAGCAGCGCTTGCATACCAACAGCACCCACAGGCATGGATCATTGTCAGTGGTGGGCTAGATTATGGAGAAAACATTACTGAAGCAGAAGTCATGTCAGCCTATTTACAAGAAAAATATCACTTAAATGCTGCCAAAATTTTAGAAGAAGATCAAAGTACAAGCACAGCACTCAATCTAAAAAATAGTCAGAAAATTTTACAAGCACATCAGCTAGATCTGAATGCAAAAATCACCATAGTGACCAGTGATTTTCATACCTTACGTGCAGCAGCAATTGCAAGGAAACAAGGCTACCAAAACTTTATAACATACAGTGCCAAAACACCATTAGCAACACGCTACAACGCTTGGTTACGTGAATACTTTGCTTACCTGAGTGGTTGGTTACTTCATGAATATTAAAAATAAATCACACATAAGGTGATATTCTCACCTTATATTAAACCAACTTAAGTATGATGAATTCTAATTTTGCGGGGTAAAGGTAATTGATTATTTTGAAATAATCCAGGTTGTTCAAGATATAAAGCATATAAAGCCTTTTTCATATCGATCAAAAACTTACTACCAGATACTAAAATATTCTGTCCCTCAGGAGTTAAATTGACTGACAGTAAAGTGTTATTTTCTATAATAAATGGAATTACTTGCTCAATAAAAGCGACCAAATCAATCTCTTGAATAGAGTAACGAGCCCAATTATCTTTAATCAATAATTGCGTTAAACTTCGACTTTGCCAAACTGCAAATGCCTGCTGACCTGTAGGTGTTGCACACAACGCCCAACCTTCATCATATAAAGCATAGACTTTGGCTTGAGCAATAATGGTTTCAATAAAATGTCGATATTGATCTTCGGCAGATAATGCAGTTTTTTGAGTATTCGACGCAGACTTACGCTGATAAGGATTTCGCATATTTTCGTAATATAATTAAATTTTTTATCCCTATATATTACAGGAATTTTAAAAAATATGAAAAGAAAATAAAGAGATAAAATATGGTGGGCGCTGACGGGATCGAACCGCCGACATTCTGCTTGTAAGGCAGACGCTCTACCAACTGAGCTAAGCGCCCTGAGTCATAAAAATAGCATTGCTATCTTTATCGTGCAAGATCAACACATGGTATCAACTTGCTTTATTACAATTCCAAGATCAGGTATCAAGGAAATGGCGCAGCGGACGGGACTCGAACCCGCGACCCCCGGCGTGACAGGCCGGTATTCTAACCAACTGAACTACCGCTGC